>CAZSJP010000052.1:0-12819 GCA_964606675.1 uncultured bacterium | reverse complement strand
CGATGTGATGTCGACGTCCGGCGTCGTGCTCGCGCTCGCTACGGTGCCGGACGTCTCGGCATTGCCGGACTGGTCTGACGATGCGATCTGATACCCATATGCCGTGCCGGGCGCCAGGTTCGTCAGCGTCACGAGATGCTCCGTCTCGTACGTCCCGTCCTCAACCTCGTCGTCGAACACAAGTTCCGCCGGCTTTCCAAGCGGACTGCCTTCATCCACAGCGTAGCGTACCACGCTCGTGGCCACCTCGTCGGTGAGCCAATAGATCGACAGCGTGTTGTTGCTCTTCCCCACGACGGTCGGGCCCGATAGGACCACCGGAGACGACTCGTCGGGGGCGATAGCCGTGGTGAATGAGCTGGATTCGCGCGCCACTATCCGAGCCGGCTTGGACGAGGCATCCAGCACGAGTGCGCCCTCCGGCGCGACGGTCTCGTTGCCCTCCATGTCGCGCGCGACGACTGCGAAGTCGTAGGCTGCATCGCCGGTCAGGTTGGTGATCGCAACCTGGTGATCCCAATCCAGTTCCGCGTCGGCAACGCTGGTGGCCACCGAATCGCCCGCTGCCTGATACCAAAGCGTGCCGGTCGTGACCTCGTCGGTGCGCCATCGCACGATGACCCGGTCGTCCGATGCATACGCCACGACTGGCCCTTCGATAAGCACCGGCGGCGCAGTGTCCACCGCGTCGGCCGTCCTGAACGAGCGCAACCTGAGGATCGGCTCGTTCAGCGCCATGTCGAACGGCGTCAGGTGGTAGTAGTACGTCGTCGATGGGGCAAGGTCGCTTATGTAGACCTCGTGCTCGGTCTTGAACTCGAGCGCCGGTGGAATCACACGGCTGAGCGCTCCCTGGGCCTCTTCGTAGAGCAGAAGCAGCGACATCGCCGGTTCGTCGGTTCGGAAGCGAATCCGCGCATCGTCGGTCGAGGTGATCGCTACGGGCGACTCCAGGACGACCGGGGGATACGTATCGGGCCCGCTGGACGTCCGAAACGTCCGGCTGGTCGAGGCCGTTTCCGCCTCATCCTCGTCGATCGCGCGCACGCGATAGTGGTAACGCGTGTCCGGGTCGAGCCCGGTGAGCACCGCCGAGTGGGACGAGGCCAGGGACGATATCTCCGCGGCTTGTCCGTAGTCGCTGCTCTCGCCGTAGTCTACCTCCGCTCGCGTGCGTACGTCGGTGGACCACGTGAGCGTGACCCGATCGGAGTCGCGCGCCACAGTCGCGGGGGCGGCAACGAACTGCGGCGGGTAGATGTCCGGGTCGCGGAGCGTCCGGAGCGCCATCTCATCGGCGAAAACGGGGCCATTCCCGGCCAGATCGTAGAGCAGAACCTGGACGTAGTAGTCGGTCAGTGCGTCAAGCCCCTCGATCTTGGTCACGTGTGAGAGTGCGGCGTCGGTCAACTCGACCGAGTCGACGTACGTCGCGCTCGCCACGCCGTATCGTACGGTCGCTGTCGTAAGCTCGCTGGCGGTCCACCCCATCGTGACGGAGTTGTCCGCGCGGGTGCCGACGAAGGGATCGACGGAGAACGTCGGTGGCGTCTCGTCGGGGACAGCCAGGGTCGTCACGGCTTTGAGCGTCGTCTCGACCGAGTTGTCTCGTGCGTCCGCAACTTCGATCGTGTAGCCGTATATGGTCGACTTCGTCAGACCCTCCGCGGTCAATCGGTGCGTGTACGCCAGGTCGTCCGATGCGACCTCGACCTCGCTGGAGCCGCCGAACGCCTCCATGACCGTCATCGCGGCCCTGGACGGTTCGTCGGTTTCGACCACGACCGTGATCTGAATGTCTGAGATGGCCGTCTCGACCTGTTTGAGCACCGTCGGCGGGTCGTTGTCTTCGAGTGTGATGCCGTACGCGACGTTCGAGATGCTGGAGCGGTTGCCCGCATCGTCGACGCTCTTCAGCGCCAGGAAGTAGATTCGGCCCGGATCGAGCGGCGCAACCCACGCCGACTCGCTCTGCCCGGCAGCAGCCGGCGTCCCGAGCGGTACGCGCGGCATGCTCGCGAACGTGGAGCTGTCCAACGCCGCGTTCGTGACGCGGAGGTCGTACCCGGCAACCGATCCCATCGAGAGATTGGTCAGCGTGTCGGCTGGAGCCGTCCACGAGAGCAGAAGGCCAGTAGTCGTCGCCGATTCGACTGCCAGATCGGTCACCGTAACTGGAGAGTGCGTATCGCTCGGCGCCGAGGTGACCGTCAGCGCGGCTGCGCTGGCAGCGGTCCCGGTCGGGGCGGTCACGCTCACGCTGTATGAACCCGCCGTGAGCGTCGTCGGGAGAACAGCTCGCATGAGTCCGTCGTTCACGACGTAGAACGTCTCGACGGGCGCCTCGCCACCGTTCACCAGCGAGACCCCCGACGCATCGGTGAAGTTCGCGCCGTAGATTACCAGCTCCGTGGGGATTCCCGCGGCGACGCTGGTCGGAGAGAATGCGGTTATCCTCGTGCCGCGCGGCACCGGGATATTCAGGTGTGCGTCGGTCAGGTTGTCGGGAGTCACACCCCCGACAAACGTCGAGGCGACGTTCCACGTGATCTGCGCTTCGACGCCCGGGTCAGCGCCAGGGGCGGCGTCAAACACCATGACGACGAGGAATCCGTTGATCAACGAGATCGGCTGGTCGGCGCCCAACACTATCGTGATCGTCGATCCGTTCACCGTGTACGACGAGACCTCGCCCGTCATGCCGGCGAACGCGCTCCACTGCAGAAAGTCGGCGGACGGCACCAAGGCCGAAGGATCGACGTTCACGCTAAGCGTGCACGACCTCGCCGCATGCAGGTTGCCACGGACGCGCACTCGCGGCGGCGAACCGGGCCGTGGCTGCAACTGCAGGAGCGACGGCGGGACGATACCCATCGGCGGGTCGACAAGCCACGTGTACATCATCTCATCTTCCGCGGCCGTCACGATGAAGCCGCCCGTCGCGTCAAAGCTCAAGCTCCTTATCGGCTCACGGTGCCCCGTCACGGTAGTTACTAGTGTTCCGCTGTTGATCTGCCAGACTTCCACCGAAGCGTACTCGCCGTGGCGGCCGCAGGCGACGTATTGGTTGTCCGGGCTGATCGCCATCGAACGAACGCCGAACACCGATGGGTCGGTCGGCATGTCCGGCCGCGTGAACGTCTTCTCAAGAGTGCCGTTGGACAGCCGCCACACCTTCAACAGACCGTCCATACTGGCCGACAGGGCGAACTCGGAGTCCCCGGTAACCACCAGGTCAGTGATCCGACCCGTGTGGGCGTCCGCGTGAGTGTGAAGCAGTTCCCCGTCGGAGAAGCGCCAGAACTTGAGCTACCCGTCCCCGGCGCCTGATACGACGTACTGAGTGTCCGGGCTGAGGGCCACGCTCCTGATGTCGCCGCCGTGCTCCAGCTCGTGGCGTACAGACTGCGTGGGGCCGTCCCAGATGACGACCATGCCCCCGTTCCCTCCAGAGACCGCGCTCCATCGGCCGCCGCCGTGCCACTTCCTGACAGCATCCCTCGGCCTGCCATAGGGCAGATGGTCGAACGACGGCCCGGGTCGGAGATCGGACGCCCGCCAGAGGCGGAGCGTCTTGTCGGTGCCGGATGCCGACGTGATCAGGTATTTCTCCATGGGCGCCATGTTGATAGACGCGATCGGCGCCGTGTGTCGTTCCACCGAAGTGTGTACCAACTCGCCGCCGAAGCGATCCCACTGCCGGAGCGCGCCGTCGCCACTGGCAGAGATAACGAATCGGCTGTCGGGCGTCATGACAGCGGCCTTGAGCGAGCCCATCCCGACGCTGCGAAGGATCTGACCCGACTCGATCTCGGTCACCTTCATGGTGCCGTCGCCGCCGGCGGTGACGAGTACCTGGCCGTCCAGGGCCGTGGAAAGCGACTGCATCGAGCCGGCGTGCAGATCCCGTACGATCCGCAGCAGGCTCCCGTCGCCCAGGCTCCACATTCGAACGGAGTTCAGGTCGCCGGTGAGGATGGTCTGACCGTCAGGCGTCACCGATATCGCCGTTGTGAGGAAATCCTCGTGTGGGAGCGCGAGCAGTAGATCGCCGGTCACGACGTCCGACACCTTCACGGTGTCGGCGTCGCCCAAGCTCTTCCCGCCGTACACCAGCGTCCGACTGTCCGGTGCGAAGTCGAGTGCTCTGACCGATTGGCCGTGCTGGAACGTGCGCACCAGATTGCCCGTTGCTATCTCCCACACCCTGACGTAGCCGCCCGGCGGCTCCGGGTCCTCCCATCGTCCGCCGGCCGCAATGTACTTGCTGTCGGGGCTGATGGCGACGCAGGTGGCGTTGCCGGCGTCGTCCGTGTTCTGAAACACCACCGAGCCATCGGAGGTGTTCCAGACAAGCACTGCAGCCGTGTTGGGGGGCCATAGCTTGCCTGCGCCGGCTGTGTAGGCGCGGTCGATGCTCAGGTCGGCAGCGTTCCACACGCAGCCGTCGAGGGGCAGGTCGCCCCATGTGCCTGGCATGGCTCGAACCAGTGAGCCGTCTCTGATGCGCCAGAGACGCAGGCCGTATGCCCGCTTCTGCGCGGCGTCGTCCCACCGCGTATCGAGCGTCATGTAGACGCCCCTGCCGGGCATCTTTGCCATGGCGCCGGCGTACCAGTCCTCGTAATCGAGGTATTCGTAACGCAGCCGGACCCCGTCTCCGAGGCCCCATTTGCTGCTGTAGTTCTTGTAGTCGAGGGCCACGATGAACTGCCCGTCCCACGTGGGAAACGCATCCCTGATGGCCGGCGTGTGGCCTTCGATCATCCGGTCCCGGGTTATCGTGTGGGTCGTCTGCGCGTTGGTTGTCAAAGCCGAGACCAGGAAGCACGATAGTACTGCAACCAGCATAGATGTGCGGATCATGGTCTGTCTCCTCCGATGGGGCATGGTCGAGCTGCACGCATGTGCGCTCTATCCAGAATATGCGTCCGCGCTGGCCGGGGGTCAAATGGCTGACGTCACATTCAGCACTTGCCGCAAGCGCACGGCCCCGATTATCATCAACAACGCCGGTACGGCGGCTGGACCGATGTCGGAGGCCGCCGTTCCCGCGCACGACATAGACCACCCCTCGGCACACACCCAACAGGATTCCGCAATGTCGACAGCTCATGAGCAAGTTGAAGTTCTACTCGGCAGCCGCACGTACCCGATCGTCGTAGGTAGCGATATCCTGGACGGGATCGGGGACGCGCTTTCAGGGCTCAACCTGGGGCGGCAAGTTGGCGTCGTCTCAGACGACTCGGTCCGGCCGATCTACGGAGACAGGGTTGCGGATAGCCTCCGCAAGGCCGGGTACGACGTGACCGAGGCGATTCTGCCGTCGGGCGAGGCGCACAAGACTCTGGACGCGGTCTCAACGGTCCTCGACGCATTCCTCGATGCCCGGTTCGACCGGCAGTGCACTGTCATCGGCCTCGGCGGAGGCGTGGTGGGCGATATCGCCGGGTTCGCGGCCTCGGTCCTGCTGCGCGGGGTGCGGCTCGTGCAGGTCCCGACGACGGTCGTCGCGCAGGTAGACGCAAGTGTAGGAGGCAAGACGGGCGTCGACCACCGCCGCGGGAAGAACCTGATCGGTGCGTTCCATCAGCCATCGCTGGTCTACGCGGACATCGCCACTTTGGGAACTCTCCCGCGACGGGAACTACGCGGAGGGCTCGCCGAAGTTGTCAAGCACGCGCTGATCCGGGACCCGGAGCTATTCAGGCATCTGGAGGAGAAACTTGCGAGCTACGCAGCGTTCGAGGCAACGCCCGAAGAATGGGTCGGCCTGATCGCCACGAACTGTCGCATCAAGGCCGCCGTCGTCTCAGAGGATGAGCGCGAGTCGGGCCTGCGCGAGATACTCAACTACGGCCACACGGCGGCTCACGCGATGGAAACCTTGGGTGGGTTCGACAGGTATCGACACGGCGAAGCGGTTCTGTTCGGCATGCGCGTCGCCGGGGCGCTGGCGCTCGCCCGCGACATGTGGACCGAAGACGACTTACGGCGGCAGGACTCGCTTATCGACGCTATCGCACCGACAGACCGGCCCGCCGACATGGACGTCCGCGAGCTGCTGGACCTGATGCGATCAGACAAGAAGGTGCGGGGCGGAGTCGTCAGGTTCGTGCTTCCGACGCGCATCGGAGACGTGAGCCTCGTGGACGATATCTCCGAGTCCGAGATCGCCGAAGCGTGGTCGGCCGCAATCTGCGCCCCGCCCGCGAGATCCTGAACGACGACGCCCGGGCCGAGGTGCCGGAAGCCTTGGCGGCGGCCGTGTAGTCGATCCCGTACGGCGTCGTGTCGTCCCACGTATTGACGTCGACACCGCATGCGTCATCGTTCGGTGTGTAGGTGCCCATGATGCCCGGCCACCGATTGCCGCCATTGATGAAGTACATCGTCGGGCCGATGTTGACCAGTGCGCCGTTCCCGCCGAAATCCAGTGGCGCCGCAGGGAGCGTCCTGACGCGCCAGGTTCCTCCCGGCGGATCGAAGACCAGCGTCGGCGGAATGCTCCACACGGTCGGCGCGTGCTCCCTATACACGACGCCGCCGATGAGGTAGATGCCGTCGGCTCCCTCCGTCGCGTGGAAGCCGGCACGCTGGTCGAACACGAGGCCCACCGGACCCCATGCTCCCACTGCAGGATCGAAGGCGTAGACGCTATCCATGGTGCCCAGCTTCTCGAAGATGTAGTCGGTCGTTCCGGCGGTGTAGCTGCCGAACATGTAGACTTTGCCCGCCGCGCCAACGACCGGCCCCATCACTTCTCCGCCGGGACGATCCGCGACGCGGGTCCATGTCTCGGCAACCGGGTCGTACGCCATCGTCTGGCGCGCCGTCGGGTAGTCGGCCCAGTTGGCCGATTCGTCGATCTGTCCGGTCGTCGCGAACGTGTATATCGTATTGCCAAGAGCGACAGCCGTGCGAACGGAGACCGTGCCCGGGATCGCCGCGCGCGTCTCCCACGTATTCGACGCCGTGTCGAACGCATCGATGTCGTTCGACTGAGCGCCGCCGATCACGTAGATCTTGCCGGCAACTGCCGCCAGACCGAAATCGGCGTGGGGCCTCGGCACGTCGGGAAGCCTGGCCCAAAGCTTGGTGGCGGGGTCGTACCTATCGAACACCTTGTCCGGCCAGACAACGTATGCCTTGGCGCCGTGGGAAATCGCTCGCAAGCCCGTGGTCCTCTTGGGCTCTTTGCTGACAAGGCCATATGGAGAAGAGCACGTCGTCACAGACACGCGTTCGCTCTCGCCGACGACCGTGAAACCAGGCTCCATGCGGTACGCCGTGACCCACATGTAGTAGGCCTTTTCCGCGGCGAACCCCGTGATCTGCCACTGGAGCGATTGGCTCGATAGCGGCAACGGAATCCGACTCCCGGTGACAACGTTCTCCGTCTTCTGAGTATCGTTGTCAGCGATGTTGAGCCGGTATCGCAGCGTGATCGAGTCTTCATATGTCGTGGACCAACTGAAGCCGACGCTGTCGTAGTTGACGAGAAGCGGCACCGACTCGAGCGAGACCTCGCCTTGCTCCGAGTCGTTCACGCCGCACCCTGAGCCGCAGAGGGCCACGGCGGCGAAGGCAGCCGCGGCGAGCAGGCCGGATCTAACGGCAGGGCGCGTCGTCGCGAGCATCCGTCTTGCAGCCATCGGGGGTCCCATCATTGCGAGGAGGAAGGCGATTGCGTAATGCGCGAGGCACAAGCCTGTGCTGGAAAATATACGCCCCGCCGCACGCGTCAAGTTCCGCCTGAGTTGGTGTTGCGACGCCAGCCCGTTATCGTCGATAGTCGACCCCGCACATGCCACGGAGACAACATGGACGACGAGTGGATCGAGGCTCTCTACGACGACGGAACGTCGGCCGATCGAGTACTGAGGCGCGAAGTTCACCAGCGCGGGCTGTGGCACCGGACCGTGCACGTATGGGTCGTCTCGACAGCCGTCGAGGGAGGTGCCCTGCTGTTCCAACGGCGCGCACTCACCAAGGACGTTGCGCCCGGCATGTTGGACGTCACGGTCGGAGGACACGTTGCGCCCGGTGAGGATCTGCGACTCGCGGCGGCTCGGGAACTGCACGAGGAACTGGGAGCGACCGTCTCGCCGGATGCCCTGACACCCGTCGGCCTCCGACAATGCACGGGCATGTTCGGGGCGGTAATCGATAGGGAGATGCAGACACTGTTCGCGATCGCCGACGGACGCGAGTTGTCCGATTACCGCATCTCGGACGACGAAGTCCTCGGTCTCGTCGCGCTGCCGGTGGAGGACGGGCTATCGCTCTTCGCGGGAACCGTCGATGCAACGGACGCCCCGTGCTACCATCCCGCGGGCACCGGGGAACAGACTCGAGAGCGGGTCTGCCGAGACGACTTCGTGCCGTCGATGGACGCGTATTTCTACCGCGCGCTGGTGATGGCGCGACGCTGGCTTCGCGGTGAGGATCACCTCGTCGTCTGAACGAAGCGCTCGGCTTCGTCGGCGGTTGGCAACGACGGCTGTGCGCCCTGCTTCGACACACTCAGCGCACCGACCGCGCACGCGTACCGCATCGCATCGGCACCATTCTCTCCACGGCCGAGAGCGACGGCGAGCGCTCCGTTGAAAGCATCGCCGGCGGCGACCGTATCGGCGACGTCCACCTCGGGAGCGGGCACGTGAATCGTCTCCCCGCGCGACACCATCAGCGCCCCCGCGCCGCCGAGTGTGACGACCACGTTGCCGACGCCGATGTAGATGAGATCGCGGGCCGCGGACGTAGCTCCTTCGGCATCCTCCACCGTGCATCCCGCCAGCGATGAGGCTTCCGTTTCGTTCGGAGTCAGCCAGTCGACGTTCGCGAGCAGCGAAGCGGCCAACGGCCTCGCCGGCGCGGGATCGAGCATGGTCGTTACGCGGGCCTCTCGCGCGACCGCGAGCGCGTGAGCAACCACTTCGACCGGAGTTTCGAGCTGCACGAGCAGTACGTCGGCCGCACGGATCGACTCGGCCGCATCGTCAATGTCGCGCACCGTGAGCGAGTCGTTCGATCCGGGCGCAACCACGATAGCGTTCTCGCCGCCCTCGGCAACGACTATGAGCGCCGCACCGGAAGGTCGGCTGGCGTCGCGCCTGACATGCGACACGTCGATACCTTCGTCGACAAACCGATTCATCGACGCGTCGCCGAACGAGTCGGCGCCAATGCAGGCGACGAACGTCACCTCGGCGCCTAGCCTTGCGGCGGCCACGGCCTGGTTCGCTCCTTTGCCGCCGGGCACGACCGCAAGGTCGCCGCCGAGCAGCGTCTCGCCCGGAGCTGGAATCGTCGGCGCACGGATTACCAGGTCGGTGTTGGAACTTCCAACGACTACCACGGACGGTCGAGCCATGCTACGCGCTCCTCTGGGTTGCGGGGCCAACGAGGCTGGTGAACTGCTCTCCATTCTCCTGGATGCGTCGCACACGGCGGACGAATAGACGGACCAGCCAACGCTTGACCGGCGTCGGTTCTCCCAGGCGGCGCGCCACGTCGTCGGCCATGTCGCCCGTATCGTGAATCTCTTGCCACCAAGCGTCGAGCGCGGAACAGAACGCCGACCACCATCGCGCGGCCTCGTCGGCTTGCGGGTACGTGTCTTGGCAACGCAGGAAAGGAGGCACGTCTGCCGCGAGGAACGCGCGCCACCAAGCTGCCGTCCACCGATCGCTTTCGAAGCCCTCGCCATCCGGTGGCGATTCCTTGCCCACGAACCACAGTTTGCGCTCCAGGAACCGGAAAGCTTTCGGAGCGCACAACCACCATTCATCGAGGAGCAGCACCCGCATGCGGTCCCAATCGGGGCAGATCTCGGCCAGACGCGCCTCGATGCGCTGCACGCGCGGCGACGCGGCCTCGTCGAAACCCGGCGCCGGCGGCTCGGCGTGGGAGTAGGCGTTCGACGGGTTCAATTCGCTGCCGGTCGCCAGTACGCCGAGATAGCTGTCCCTGCCGAACACGGGGCCGGGATCGTCGTCCGACGTGGGCAACTTGATGCAGAACCGGAGGAAGTGGAGCAGCCGCTCGACAAGCAGGTCCTTCACCTCGGTGTGCTTGCCGAGCACGCGCCAGAGATCGGCGCACACAGCATGCCAGTCGATCCGGCGTGCGCCTACCACGGCAAGTTCGCCGGCCGCGTGCTCCGGCGGCGCTCCGGCCAGCCACGCATCGAGACAGAGGCAGTAGTCTTGCGCGTGGGCCTTGCGCTGGGTGTCGACGGTGAAGCAGCCATGCACGAACTCGGGGGGCGTTCCGCTCCCGATCGCGTCCACGACCTCGACAAAGGCGAGCGGGAAACGATAGTGGCCGCAAAATGGCACGTGAGCTATGGCGGTGCACACAATTCGCTCCGCCCACTCAGGGACGACCCCTAGCGCTTCCTCCATGGCGACTATCCCGGCAAGCTCGCGGTCGGTCGCGATGTCCGGGCAGTCATCCCAGCCTCCGTCATATGGCGTGTACTCCCAGCATCGGCTGCTGAGGCTAGCCTCCCACGCCTCCTTCGTCAACAAAGGCATGTCCATGCGCACCTCCTTCCAGGCGGCCCCGTCCAGGCTCAACAGGACGGGCCATCAACGCACACCCGTAACAATGCGGGTTCGGTCGCCCCTTGTCAACCCGTCCGACCCGTTTCGCCCGGCATCAGGCGTACCAGATTTGCACCGGCAATCTGTCCTGCGACCGCATGACATGGTCCAGAAGGCGCAGACGCATCTCGTCGCGCGCCGCCCTGTAGTTGGATTCGTGCCAGAGATTTCTCGTCTCGTCGGGGTCGTTCCGCCGATCGTAAAGCTCCCCGTACTCGCGACCCGCATACGCCGTGAGCTTCCAGTCGTCGGTGGTGAGCGTTCGGAGCCGTTCGCCGACGTAGTCGTCGTCGTTCTCGGTGAGCGCCTCGTCGCGAGGGTAGCCTCCCTCGCCACCCAGGAAGCCGCGTACCGACAGACCTTCGATGCCTGGCTCCTGGTCGACTCCGCAGACGTCCAGAATCGTCGGCGTTATGTCCAGCGTCGACGCGACGTTGGCGACGGAGCCGCTCTGCGCGATGCGGCCAGGGCATCGCCATATGAACGGCACTCGGATCAGGCCGTCCCAATGAAACGGCCCCTTGTACATGAAGCCGTGATCTCCGAGCAGGTCGCCATGGTCGGCACAGAAGACGACTATTGTGTCTCGCGCAAGGCCGGTCTCGTCGAGCGTGCCCAATATGCGGCCCATGGCGACGTCGATCAGCTCGACCATGCCGCACGTGAGCGACCTTGCCCGCCGGACGGTCTCGGGCGGTACGGAGGCGTAGTCCATTCCCCCTCCGCTGAACTGCCCGATGCGCCCGCGGTACGCCCCGCGGAAATGCGGCGGCCACGCGGCGAAGTCGTCGGCATCGGCCCCGATGGGTGCCGGCATATCCGATGGATCGTACTTGTCCCCGTACTCGGCCGGAGGACAGAACGGGTGGTGAGGGTCGGAGAACGAGACGGTGGCGAAGAACGGTCGGCTGTGGGCTTCTCTGAGGTAATCCGACGCGACCTCCGCCAGCGCGGACGTGTGATGCAGCTCTGCGGGCAACGGGAATCGACACATGTCACTCTGACCGTCGGGATAGCTCAAACGAGCGTCGAGGTTGCCGAGCGCCTCCAATGCGGCCGGGGCGCTCGGGTCTTTTCGGTGCAACCACTCTCTGTAGTCGCCGTAGACGCCCCACCCGTGCCCACCGAAGTTGATTATGCGATCGAAACCGTAGTAGTCGCATTCGATCGGCCTCGCGCCGTCGCGCCAGAGTGGAGCCTGCTCGCGGCTTGGCGAATCCGGGTAGTCGCCCATGGGGGCGAAGTGCAGCTTGCCGAACGACGCCGTGTCGTACCCACTGTCGCGAAGTATCGCCGGCAGCGTCCGCTCGGACTCGGGCAGAACCATCCCGGTCATGCGCGCGCCGTGCGACGATGGATAACGGCCGGTCAGGATAGCTCCGCGCGACGGCGTACACGTTGGGTGTGTCGTGTATGCGTTCCGGAACCACGTGCCCTGCCCCGCCATGGCATCCAGGTTCGGCGTGTGCACCGCCGGATGACCGGCGAACGACATGCTGTCCGACCGCTGCTGATCCGTGATGACCAAGAGGACGTTCGGCCTTGAATCCGGCCGTTGGGTGGTCTCGTCTGACATCCGACCCTCCCGAGTGTGTCTGCGCACTAAGATCGCGCAGGATGACCCGGGTCGCCACCCGCCCGGTAAGGTCGGGCAACATTGGCAACGTCGGTGCCGGTTCGTTGGGATGCCAGGCGGGCGTCTGTATCTTCGGTGCGGCGCGAGATCGCTCGCGTGCGCGAGAGGACCCCACACGAGCCGGGAAGACAGTCGTGAATCATACCGGACCCGTCAGATTGGGCGCGTTGGCGTCGGGCGGCGGGACGAATCTTCAGTCGCTGATCGACCGTTCCGAAGCGGGCACTCTGGATGCCTGCGTCGCAGTCGTCATAAGCAACAACTCCGCCTCCGGCGCACTCGCCCGGGCCGGGGCGCACGGCATTCCGGCGTTACACTTCAGCCGACGGACGCATCCCGATCCACCGGCGCTCGATGAAGCGATCCGCGACGCTCTCGTAGGGCACGGAGTCGATTGGATCGTTCTGGTGGGTTACATGCGCCCGATCGGCCCGCTGGTGCTTGAGGCGTTCACGGACCGGATCCTCAACATTCACCCCGCGTTGCTGCCGAGCTTCGGCGGCAAGGGTATGCACGGAATCCACGTCCATGAGGCCGTGCTTGCTTCCGGGGAGACCGAGACGGGGGTCACGG
>CAZSJP010000051.1:10768-12975 GCA_964606675.1 uncultured bacterium | reverse complement strand
GCCAGTGGTCCACGAGTCTCGCACGATGGAGATCCTGCCCATTTGCTCGGGCCGTCGCGCGGCGACCTGAACGTCGACGTCCGCCCAGCCGAGTTCGTCGAATACCGGGCCACTCCGCCTGCCGGACGCCTGGTCGAACGCGTACACGCCGTAGTCGACGCCGTCCGCCGCGTACGAGACGAGCATCCCACCGCCTGGCACGGCGCGAGGGCCGACGAACTTGCCCGGGTCGGTGCCGATGCGTTCATACGTACCGAGCGGCCTCCGCATCCACACTCTGGCCAGCGACCCGCCCCCGAGGCGAGTGTCGCCGTCGGACTCGACGAATACGACGGAGCGCTCATCCGGGAACTCGCACGCCATGCTCTTCACAGGGGCGCCGCCATGGTTCCCGAAGAACGGGTTCAAGCCGGTGCCGGCCCAGTTGGATGCCATCAGGCCCGCGACGCCGCCACGCATGCTGCTGAACAACACACGACCGTCGGCTAGCATGTTCGGCGAGAAGTCGGCATCGAGGTTGAACGTGGTCCGCCACCTGACGATGCCCCGGCCGGCCACTGTGTCGAGCGATTGGCAGTACATCGCCGTTGCCGGCGCGGTCCCTCGCTCATCGTATGCGCCCGAGGCGGTGCTCGTGAAGCCTACCCACTCCGCTTTGTCAGTGAACTCCGGCGCGGTGATCGATCCGGGCGCCATGTAGAACGGTTCCCGGCAGTCGCCCATCTCTCGCGTGATCTGGGTCGGTGGGGCGCTACCGTCGAGCGGCATCCGCCATACGTTCCAGTTGTCGTCGTCGGCCCGCTTGCCTGCGAACAGGAGACGGTCCCCGCCGAACGAGATGCACGGATCGGCCGCCGCCGCGAATCCTTCGGTCAGCACGACCGGGGCCTGCTGGGACGGAACGCCGGATACGACGACGCGGACCAACCGCGATCCGATGGGCGGTGTCAGGTTCTCGGGGAACGGAGCAGGCTCCAGGAGCGCTGCTACCGGTGCTTGCACCACGACGAGCGTCAGCGGCAACTCCGGCATCCGAGCCGGCGGAGGGCCACACGCGGCAGCCAGCACGAGGGCGCACGCCAAGGCCGTTCTGTATGCCGCTCTCGCCACGGATACCCCGCTGTCGGTTGTGTGAATACGCGTCGGCGCCGCGGCGCCGGCAGGCTCATTCACTCGTCGGCTCGACGATCTCGATGATCCGGTCGGCTTCCATCGGACCCACGCTCTGCACCAAGCCGCTTGGCCATCGCACGACCAGTTCGTCTACGCGCGCGCTCTTGCCGAGGCCGAAGTGCAGCCGCCGGTCGTTGCTCGAAATGTACGTGCCGCCGACCGTCCTCTGGCGAACGAACGTGTCTTCGCCGCAACGGACGGATACCACGGCGCCCACGCCTTCTCTGTTCGAGCGAGTTCCTCGCAACGAGACCGTCAGCCAATGGCGGCCGTCGTCCGGGCTGCGGTCGTTCCTGAGCAGGGCGACTGCGCCGTCGAGGTTCACGATGGTCACGTCGAGGTCGCCGTCGTTGTCTATGTCGCCGACGGCCATTCCTCGGCCAACGTGCTTTGTCTTGAAGTAGCGGCCGGCGGATTCCCACACGTCGGCGAACCGACGTCGCCCATCGTCGCCGGGCACGTTCCGCAGCAGCACGTCCTCCTGCCCGGCAAGTCGGTGCGCGTCACCGTTGGCGAGGACAATGTCGAGCCAGCCGTCCAGATCGTAGTCGATCAACCCGCCGCCCCAGCTCACGTATTGCCCGGAGATGGCGGCCAGGTTGGTTTGGAAGCTCACGTCCTGAAACAAGCGGCCACCATTGTCGTTGAGGCTGTTATAGCCCATGTCGGGAACGAGAACGTCGAAGTCGCCGTCGTTGTCGTAGTCGCCCACTGCGCCGCACATGGAGGACGTGGCGTTTCCGGACTGCGAGTACGCCGTGCCGGACTCGAGCGCGACGTCGGAAAACGTACCGTCGCCGTTGCTCGTATAGAGGTAGTTCGCCATCGCGTCGTTGGCGACGAACAGGTCTATCGCTCCATCGCCGTTGTAGTCGGCGGCCACGATGCCCATCGCCCGGCCATCGTTCGTCAGCTTCGCCTCGGAGGTCACTTCGGAGAACGTGCCGTCGCCATTGTTGCGGTACAGGCGGTCAGGCGGGCCGGGAGTGGACAAGGGGGCGGGGAACACGTCGGGGGCGGTGTAGAGGCCGTGC
>CAZSJP010000051.1:8234-10758 GCA_964606675.1 uncultured bacterium | reverse complement strand
GAACTCCAGGTAGTTGCCGACGTAGATATCGAGATGCCCGTCGTTGTCGTAGTCGAGAACCGTCGCGCCGACGCTCCAGAGCGTATCGCCGAGGCCGGCCTGGGCCGTAGCGTCGGTGAAAGTGCCGTCGCCATCGTTGCGATAGTAGGTGTTTCGACCGTAATTCGTGATGTACAGGTCCGTATCGCCGTCGTTGTCCGTGTCGGCGGCGAGCACGCCCATGCTGAAGCTGGTGTCGGCGACCCCGGCCTCGACCGTTACGTCGGTGAACGTTCCGTCGCCATCGTTGCGATAGAGCTTGTTCGTCGCGGTCCGGGCGTCGCAGTCGACGTCGCAGTTGCCGCTCAGCCCGGGCATATATCGTCCGTTGGCGTAGTAGATGTCGACCAGACCGTCGCCATTGTAGTCGAGCATGGCGCAACCGAAGCCGGTGGCTTCAAGGATGGAACTCATGTCGTCGTCGCCGAACGTCGGTCGGAAGCCGATGCCGGCGGTGGCGGCGACGTCGGTGAACGAAGGGAGCGCTCGCGCGGATGGGGCCGCCTGAGCCGATGCGGCGCCCGCCACGACCAGAGCCGTCGTACACACGGCGATTGCGGCAAGACGCCGGAACCTGTCGGTTTTCACATGCACTGCCGAACCCAGCCAGTTTGAATGGTTATCCGGAATGGTGATGTCAATGATACGGTGCAGCGATGGGCGTAACAAGTTGCGAGGCTCGGCGGGTCGGGCCTCCGTGGTGTGGGCCGCGATGGCCGCCGCGGCGATCCTCATGATAGCGTCGGCAACCCCGGCGTCCGCCGGCGAGGGAGCAGACTCGATGGACGAGAGACGCGACACCCATCCGCTGATGCCCGGTGTGAGGTGCGACGACATATGGAACGCCGACTGGCCTCGCACGCTGCACGACAAGCAATTGACGGGCTTCTCGCCGCTTGTGTGCGGCATGGCCGACGCACCCGAGGTCTGGCGGACGATCGAGGTCGGTGGCGAGGCCTCGTGGGTGGAACGGGTCGACTGCACCGACGGCGAGGCCCGGATTCTCGTCGACGACGGGCGCCTCCGGCTCATCGAACGGGACGGCACCATTCTTTGGACCAGCAGCGCGAGCGGCGGGCTCGTCTACTTCGGACAACTCCGGGGCGACGACAAGGACTACGCCGTCCTCACGAGCGGCCCGCGCATGGTGGTGCTCGACGCCACCACCGGAGAAACGTTCTGGAAGCGGTCGTTCGAACCGGCACACATCTACCTTCGCGTGCAGATCGCCGACATTCTGCCCGAACGCGCCGGCCTGGAGGCGGCAATCCTCGCGCAATACGGCGAGGAAGGTTGGCTTCTGTCGTTCGGGCCGGACGGGCCGCCGGAGACCGTGTGGCACGAGAAGGTCGTAGTCGCCGGCGAGCACGACGAGCGCGCGGACCACGGATGCGACATCAAGCTCGACCTGGACGACCGGGCGCGACCGGTGATCTGGAACGTTCGGCACCATCGCTGCCGAGCGCTCGACGCGCGCACCGGCGAGATACTCAGCTCGCTGGTGTACGGCCTCGGCGGCGGCCATCGCCGCAACTACGGGCCGTGGGACATCGCCACCGGGCGAGATGGGCGCAAGTTCATCTGCGTCGTCTCCGAGATGGTCCAGACGCACGTGCACGGCATCGGCCTGGGCGAGGCCGGCGAAGTCGGGCCGGCCACGCTTGCGTGGGAACGCTACTACGGCGAGGTGTACGTGCTCCCGGGCGTCGTAGTGGGCATCGTGAAGATAGCCGACGTCGACGGCGACGGCATCACGGAGGTCGTCTACAACGTGCGCGACCCGGAGAACGAGTTCCGGTCGTTCGTTCGCGTTCGCGACGCTGAAACCGGCAGAGTCAAGGCCGAATTGCCGGACCACTGGTGCTCCGCGTACATCGACGAACTCGGCCCCGATGGCATGAAAGTGCTGGTGGTACACCCCGCACCCGAGGGGACGACGCCGGAGCGCGGCATCACTCGTCTCTACAGCTTCGACTCGGCGTGCGAGCCGGTTCTCCACCGGCAGATGCAGGAGGCCCGGCGCTGGGGAGCGTCGAAGGTCCGGGCGATGAGCGGCTACGACCTGCTGCTCGCCGAGACCGCCAGCGACGGGACGGAATCGGTCGTTCGACTCGACGGCGCTACGATGGAGACCGTCTCCCGCACGTCGCCTCTGGCCGGCACCAACGGGCACGTAGCTATCGACGGCTACGTGGCCACCAGTGGCCACGATGGCGAGTCCGCGTTCGTCGTAACCGGGAGCAGCGGCCGCTTGCAGGCCGTTACGTGGGGGGGCGAGCTGTTGTGGGAGGTCCCGCTCACCGGCGGGCCGTCATCGACTATGAGCGCCGCCGACATAGACGGCGACGGCCGCGCCGAACTCGTCGCACAGACGCCCGGCTGGAGAGCGCGAGTCTACTCGTTTGGCCCCGAGTCGGTCGACGTCGGGCTGGACGTAGAGTTCCACGCGCCGCGCTCTCGGGAGGGGCCGAGTCTGTACGACCTC
>CAZSJP010000051.1:871-8224 GCA_964606675.1 uncultured bacterium | reverse complement strand
GGCGTCGGCAGGCTCGACATGATCGCGCCAGGCACAACCTCGGACGGCCGGCTCTCCGCCGCCGCCTACCGACCGGACGGCAGTGTGATCTGGGAGACGCCGCTCGACGCCACCGCCGACGATGCGGGCCACGTCTCGGCCATCAACGCAGGGCAGTTCCTCGGAGGCCCGGATGGTCCCGAGTCGGCCGTAGCGGTGTCCGTCTACAGTCGATCGCGCACGCAAGAGGGCACGTTCCTGCTCCGTGGCGCCACCGGAGAGATCGTCTGGTTCAAGGGCACGTTCAACGACATCAACAACGTCATCCGAGCCTACCGCCCCGTCGGCATCCCCGGCGCGTTCGATTTCGATGGGGACGGCGTCGAAGAGATCAACATGGATATGTACAGCTACATGGCCATGTTGAACGGCGTCGACGGCTCCTTCGCGTTCCTGCGGGGTACGCCGAACGTTCGCCCGCCGGGCGAGGCGCTCTATGCGGCGCAACTCTACAACAGCAGTTGCCCTGTGTACAAGGACCCGTCCGACGACAAGCCGCATTGGTTCGTTCCGCTTGGGCATGGCACGTTCGGCCTCATGAAGCCGGAGCCGACGGACGGCATCTGGCGCGAGGAAGTGGGCTACGACGTTCCGGACCGCGTCGGTATGGTAGACGTCGATGGCGATGGAACGCTCGAAGTGGGCTATGCGCTTCTGCACGATACGACGTTCGTATGCCGCGACATGTGGACCGGCGAGACGAAATGGGAGCTATCGCTGCCCAAGGCACCCAGCGGGCCGGTCATCGCAGCCGACGTCGATGGCGACGGCAAGGGCGAGTTCCTGGTCGACAGGTATTGCATCGGCACCGACGACGCCGGGCGCGGCGAATTGCGGTGGACGTCTCCGGTGCCCCTCGGTTGGGCCGTGATAGCGGACTTCGACGGCGACGGCAAAGGGGAGATAGCCTGCGCCTCGAACGGGCGAATCTACATCCTCAAGGGCGACTGATGCCTCTCGACGAACCTGAAGGCCGAAACTTGTGACGACGCCACGCACCATCGTCCTGGCCAAAGCGCTCTGGGACGGCCACACAAGCACGCCCGACGCCGGGGCCGCTATCGACGGCGAGCGCTTCACCCACGTCGGCACGCGAGACGAGCTTCTCGGCCGCAGCCTAGCAACGGATACCATCTTGGAGTTCCCCGAGGCAACGCTGATGCCCGGGCTGATGGACATGCACCTCCACCTCGGCGACGATGGCTGGATGGCACCGCTGCTACTGGCCAACGGCGTCGCGTCCGTCCGTGACACCGGCAACAACCACGTCGCACTGACCAAGCTCCGCGAGCGGCAGCAGAGGAGCGACTGGGTGGGCCCGCGAATATATCTGTTCGGTCCGCTGATCGACGGCAATCCGCCGCATTGGGCGCACATCGCCAGGCCCGTGTCCGATGGGGACGACGTCGCCGCAGTGGTTGATGAACTGGCGGCGGCCGGGGTCGATGGATTGAAAGTCTACGTGCGCCTCGGGGCTGAGATGGTAGCCGAAGTGGTAAGTCGGGCACGGTCGCACGGCCTGCCGGTTGCCTGCCATGCGGGCGCGTGCAGCGCAACCGAGGCCCTTGCCGCGGGCGTCGGATGCATCGAGCACGTGTTCTGCCTCGACGTGCGAGAGGACGAACAGACGTGGTCCGATGTCGATCCTTCGTCGCGGATGCTTCGGCAGATGGCAGACGCTCTCCTCGGGGCGGGAGCGTGGTTCTGCCCCACCCTCGGGGTCATGGAGGCCGTCCTGCACTGGTGGGGCAAGGCGTTCGAGCGCTTCCCGGGCTACGACGAACTGCCGCCGAGCCATGTCGACTGGTGCCGGAGACTGGGCGATGTCGCTGCGTTGGATGAGGCCGAAGTGGCTGCGTCCGAGGAAGACTTCCGTGGCCAGCAGATGGTCGTGTCGGCCCTTCACGAGGCGGGGGTCCCGATGCTAGCCGGGTCCGATTCGCCGTTCGTGCCGGTGGGGCTGGGGCTGCACTACGAACTCGAGCTACTAGTCGCTTGCGGCATACCGAACGACGCGGCGCTGCGGATGGCGACCGTCGACGGCGCGGCGTACTTGGGCATCAGTGACAGCGTCGGCGCGATCGGACCGGGATACGTCGCCGACATGGTGGCCGTCAGGGGCGATCCACTCTCCGACATACAGGCGACGCGCAACGTCGAGGCCGTCTGGCAAGGCGGCGCACAACTCGATATCGACGCGCTGCGATCCGCCGCCCATAGGGTCGCGGACGCTCTGGACCGCGTGCCACCCGGCGACGTTCCGCCATTCGGGATTCCGCTGGCGGGAACGGCGGACTGTGAGCCCGAGCCTAGTTGATGCGGGCTGGTTGGCGTTAGTTTCCGAAGGGAGGCAGCTTACCGATGTCAGATTGGCACCATCCTGGCGGCAAATTGAGGGAGAGGGGGTCCGCAGCCCTTACAGACGCGGAACTCCTCGCCATACTGGTCTCGACAGGCATCAAGGGAAGGTCCGCAGAGGGGATCGCTGAGGACATACTTGAGCGGTTCGGCACCCTTGAAGGGCTTGCCAACCAGCCGCTCGAAAAGTTGCTTGAAGTCAAGGGACTGTCTGATGTCAAGATCGTGCGCATAGCCGCCGCGTTTGAATTGGCGCTGCGATTCGCGCGCAGAGGAGGAGGTAGCTAGCCGATGAGTGGGGAATCAAAGCTACGTGAGAAGCCAGTTCGTCTCCCTGACTCTCGACAACTGGATTGGGACACGATCATCCCACAGTATCTCGCCGACATCGAGCCACTAAGCACGGAATCTGCCCGCTCCCACCGATACGCTATGTTGCTACAGCAGCTTTTCGGCCTAGAGCCCGAGTTCATTGACTACACAGCCGGCATTGAGCGGTTCCTCAAGTCAAGACAGCGGGACCGCATACTGCGGGGCAGAGCGGATAATCTCTACGGCAATCTCATTATAGAGTTCGAGGCACAGATCCCACAGAAGCTATCTGAGGCGCATGAGCAGCTCCGCCGCTACACGGCAATCCTGTGGTCCAACGAGGCAGTAGACGAGCGGACCCCGTACCTCGGGCACGCCACCGACGGGGTCCGCTTTGTCACCTACAGTCCGGCGATTGGAGACGCGTCGTTGTCCGACATAACCCCAGACGACGTGCACATGAGTATCGTTGAGGAGGTCGATTGGACGAGGCTGGAACCCCATGAGATATTCTACTGGCTAGACAGGCACATCCGTCGCAACGAGAGCCTGCATCCCACTAGCGAGAACATCGTGCGGGACTTCGGGACAACCAGCCATGCCTACCAGTCCGTCACGCAGGCACTCTCAGCTCTCTGGCAAGAGATCGGTTCGGCAAGCTGCTTCAGCGTCATCTATGACAACTGGGAGAAGTACCTGCGCATCGTGTATGGGAGTGAGATCACCGACCATGGGCTCTTCATCCGACATACCTATCTGGCAACGGTCGCCAAACTTATGTCCTGGATGCGGGTTGCTGACAGCGAGGGCCCGCTGGCTGACAACGCAATCGTACAGATACTGGACGGGGGTTTCTTCAGCGACAGAGGGATCGACAACTACCTCGAGGAGGACCTCTTCTCGTGGATAGTCCGCGCAGGCGCGGCAAGCGCGGGTCTCAGCGTCACACGGTGGCTGTTCAGCCTTCTGCAGAACTACAATCTTCGCGAGCTGTCAGAGGACATACTGAAATCGCTGTATCAGGAACTCGTCGATCCAGAAACAAGACATGACCTCGGCGAATACTACACGCCGGATTGGCTGGCTCACCGCATTGTAAATAAAACACTTGACACCAACGCGGATGCTTCAGTATTCGATCCAGCGTGTGGCTCAGGCACGTTTCTGTACCTGACCATTCGCGAGAAACGCGCCAGATTGCCAGACTCGGCGAGCACATTGACCAACATTGTTGGCTCTGTATACGGCGCTGACGTTCACCCTCTTGCCGTCGTCATAGCGAAAACGAACTACATCCTCGCCCTGGGGGATCTCCTGCAGCGGCGGAAGGGGAGGGTGAGCATACCTGTATACCTATCCAATACGGTACAGCTACCACAACGTACCGTGCCTAGGTTCGCTCGGATACCGGAGTTGGCGGCACAGACCTGGATGCAAGGTGATCTGTATGAAGTACATTTGGACGGCCAGCAGGTGTACTTCACCGAAGCCCTGATGGCAGATCCCGCACTCTACGACAAGGCGATTGACGCGATTCGAGTTTTTGCGGACGAGTATGCACACAAGGCAGTCGATGAGGAGCTATTCCACAGCTTCCTCCAGACAAGTCACTCGGACCTGGTTCTGGACACGCAGACGGTCAAGGCGTTGTATTTCGCCGCAACGACTTTGAAGGGCTTGGTAGAGCAAGATCGCGACACGATATGGGCTTTCGTACTCAAGAACATCTACAAGCCGCTGTTCTTGCAGAAGAGGTTTGACTTCGTGATCGGGAACCCGCCATGGCTCGCATATCGGTTCGCTGAGCCGAACTACCAAGCTTTCCTCAAGGAGCAGATTACAAAGCAGTACAGACTTCTATCGGCCAGAAGCGGTCAGTTGATCACGCATCTTGAGCTCGGCACGCTCTTCCTCGTTCGGGCGGCTCACCTATACCTCAAGCCTGGGGGGACAGTTGCCTTTGTACTGCCAAGGAGCGTCTTCTCCGCGGACCAGCATGACGCGCTTCGTCGCCGCACCTTCACGTTTCCCCGGAATATGGCGCATCAGCTGTTCTGGCGGGAGGTGTGGGACTGCGATGAAGTGACACCAGTGTTCAGCGTGCCGAGCTGTGTGGTGTTCGGGGAGAAGGGAGACGTCGGCAAAATGACGTACCCAATACGAGGTGAGGTCTTGCGGGGCAAGCTCCCTCGCAGAAACGCTTCTCTCGTGGCGGCCGAAGAGGCCCTGTCTGTCGCAGACATCGAGCTGTCTCTGCATGTTCGCGGCCGACGCTCGTACTGGGCAGAAGGTGACCCACCGAAGAGACAAGTGGAAAGCCCCTACAAGAAGCGGTTTATGCAAGGAGCGACGATCGTGCCACGGTCGATGTGGTTCGTGCAGACTAAGCCATCTCCAGTGGGGTTCGACCCGCAGTTGCCGCCACTGGAGACATCCACGCAGGCAATGCACGACGCGAAGAAGCCGTACCGAGACGTGAGGTTGGAAGGGAGCGTTGAGAGTCGGTTCCTCTACGCAACTATGCTCGCCGGTGACCTGATCCCGTTCGGATGCCTTCGCCATCGGCTGGTTGTTCTGCCCATCGAGCCTGTTGGGGACCAGTACGAACTGATAGACGCTCGCAAGGCTCGCGAGAAAGGCTGTTTCGGTCTGGCGCAGTGGCTGGCACAAGTGGAAACGGAGTGGCAACAACGACGCAGCGAGAAATCGAGGAATGCATCGGCTCTCGATTGGCTAGACTATCGTCACAAGCTCACCGCGCAGAACCCGCTCTGTCGCTATCGCACGGTCTACAACACGTCAGGCACTTTCCTCGCGGCGGCCGTCGTCGAGCGCGGAGCGATAGCGTGCGATGAGCTGCAGACCGGCGGGTTCCTAGTTGACGCCAAGACCTACGCGTGCGAGCTCGATAGCGGGGAGGAAGCGTTCTACTTGGCTTCCATCCTCAACGCGCCGGTCATCGACGAGCTGGTGAAGCCCATGCAGAGCCGCGGATTGTGGGGTCCGCGAGACATCCACAAGAAAGTCCTTGAGCTGCCGTTCCCACAGTTTGATGCCCAAGACGATGTCCACCGGGCGCTTTCAGTCCTTGGCGAGACGTGCAGCACGAAGGTCGCGGCGTGGCTTGCTGGCGGCGGGGCGGGCGCCAGCAGAAGCATCGGGAAGCTGCGCGCCAACACACGGGCGATGCTAGCGGACGACATGGCCGCCATCGATGAGCTCGTGAGGCGTCTCATCAGCTAGTCTGGCCGCTAACGACACACACCGCAACCGAAGGAGACGGACCATGATCACGATACGCGACATCCGAACGATCACGACCGCGCCGGCAGGCACCAACCTCGTCGTTGTGAAAGTGGAGACATCCGAGCCGGGGCTGTACGGGGTCGGTTGCGCGACGTTCACCCAGCGCTACACGTCGGTCGCTACCGCCATCGAGGACCACCTGAAGCCTCTACTCGTCGGCAGAGACGCCGACAGGATCGAGGACAACTTCAAGCTCGCCATGATCAACGGCTATTGGCGCAACGGCCCTGTAGTCAACAACGCCATCTCCGGTATCGACATGGCGTTATGGGACATCAAGGCCAAGCGCGCCGGGATGCCGCTCTACGACCTGCTCGGCGGCAAGTGCCGTGAGGGCGCCGCCGTCTATCGCCACGCCGACGGATCGGAACCGGGCGAGATAGAGGACAACGTGCGCGCGTTCATGGCCGAGGGCGTGCGGCACGTTCGCGTGCAGTGCGGCGGCTACGGCGGCCGCTACGCCGGCGAGGGCAAGCCCGACGGCGCCATCGACGGCACCTACTTCCATCCGCGGAAATACTCGCGCGACGCGATCCGCGCCATCGAGCACGTCCGAAACGCCATCGGCGACGACGTAGAACTGCTGCATGACGTTCACGAGCGCCTCCAGCCAATCGAGGCCGTCGAGTTCGCGAAGGAGTTGGAGCCGCTCCGGTTGTATTTCCTCGAAGACCTGCTCGCGCCCGAGGACATTTCGTGGTTCGAGAACGTCCGAGCCGTCTGCACGACGCCGCTGGCAATGGGCGAGCTGTTCTGCCATCCGCTCGAATGGACGCCGCTGGTGGCCAACCGGCTGATCGACTTCGTCAGGATGCACATCAGCCACATGGGCGGCCTGACGCCGGCGAAGAAGGTCGGCTACATGGCCGAGCAGTTCGGCGTGCGCACGGCATGGCACGGCCCCGGCGACGTCTCGCCGGTGGGGCATGCGCTGAACGTGCATCTCGACGTCGTTCTGCCCAACTTCGGCATCCAGGAGTTCGGCGCGTTCAAGGGCGCGGAGACCGATGTCTTCCCCGGTTGCCCCGAGCTGCGCGGCGGCTACCTATACCCGAACGACCGACCGGGCCTCGGCATCGACGTCGATGAGGAAGCGGCGGCGAAGTTCCCATGCAAGCTACACGTCGATACATGGTCGCAGGCCCGCCTGCCGGATGGGAGCATACAGAGGCCGTAGGGGGTGGTTGGTGCGCGCCGCCCGACTGCGTCACCGATGCGTGCGCTCATCTCCCTAGTCACCGACGATTCCGAGTTCCGGAAGCTCACGTCGGCACTCGAGTGGTTGATCGATACGGTGAAGTCGTAGCCGCCCCTTTCACGGGGGGGGCGGCGGGGGGG
>CAZSJP010000051.1:0-861 GCA_964606675.1 uncultured bacterium | reverse complement strand
AGCCCCCGACATGCCCACATCCCCCCTCACGTCTCGCACGCCGCGGCCGCGGATTGGGCTGCTGCCGACGGGGCACTTCTACTACTGGGAGCAGTTCCCGCGCCTGAAGCAGATGGGTCAGCGCATGTACGAGAAGCTGCGCGGACATCTGGGGCTAGTCGGCGACGTGATCGCACCCGACCTGGTCGATACGCGCGAGAAAGCGGTCGAGGCCGGCGAGTTCTTCCGACGCGAAGAGCCCGACATCCTGCTCATCTTCCCGTTCGGCTACTCGCCCGGCATGTGCATCGTACCCGTGGTGCAACGCGTCGACGCCCCGATTCGCATCCTGAACGCGCACGAGGACAGCTCGTACGACTACGCCTCGGCCGATACGGACGTCTACCTGCATCACGAGGGTGTTTGCTGCGTGCCTGAGTACGCCGGGGCGCTGGTGCAGCTCGGCAAGCGATTCCGGGTCCGCACCGGGCACTTCGGCGACGAGCGTCTGTGGCGGGAGATACGTGCCGACTGCATCGGAGCCGCGGCCGCCAGCGCGTTCCGGTCGATGCGGTTCGGCGTCATCGGCGCGGCGTACACCAACATGACCGACATGCCGTTCGACGAGCCTCGGCTGCTGGCATCGACCGGGAACCTGCTGGTGCGGCCTGAGGTTGAGGAGATCGAAGAGGCTCACAAGCGCGTGACGAATGCTCAGCTTGCGAGCATGTACGCGCAGTTCCGCGAGATGTACGACGTCGACGAGAACGTGACGGACGATCATCTGGAAGCATCCGCAAGGATCGCCGTCGCCTACGACGAGGTGATCGGCAAGCACGCGCTCGACGCGTTCGGCTTCTACTGGTGGGGCGAGAAGGAGAC
>CAZSJP010000050.1:9748-13008 GCA_964606675.1 uncultured bacterium | reverse complement strand
GGGACGCTGGTCACGCTCTCCGACAATGCGTCTTGGGCCGCCGCCGGATCGATGACGTGCGTCCAGCAGAAGTCGAGCGCCACGTTGGGGTAGTTCTTGCCCAGATACAAGAACTCGCCCGTGTACGGCCAGTTCGCGTGGAACAGATCGAACTGCACGTCGCGATGCAGCTCGATCAGGTTCGTGAGGTGTGCGGCGTTGGCCTTGGCGACGTCGTTGCGGGCGCCGGCCATGTGGCCCGTGTGCAGTTGCACGGGCAGGCCCAAGTCCCGCGCGACCCGCATGAAGGCATGGAAGAGGTAGTCGTCGAGCGGCTTGGCCGCGGCCCACCCGAGTTCGCACCGAGGATCGCCCATCATAGAGTTGAACACGCGTTCGGCATCGCACCGCGACGCGTCGTCGAACCGAAGCGTTCGCCCGTAGGCCGACTGATCCTTCATGCCGACGGCGCCGCCCTCTTTGTAGCGCGCGAAGATGTCGCGGCAGACGTCGATGTATTCGTCCAGCGTGCGCGCTTCGCGATCGATCTGCCCGGCCACGGTTGCCACGTCTTCGCTGCGCTTGAGAATGGCGTGGTAGAGCGTGAGGGGGATCAGGTAGCGGTCTCGCTCGGGCAGCTCGTACGAACCGTCGAGCATCGCCCGTTGGTCGCCCCAGATGTTCACCAGCCGGCACCGGATGCCGGCCGTGTCGAGGATGCCGAAATAGACCGACTCATCCGAGAGGTCGATGATCTTCTCTGCGATGCGCTCGACGGCCGCAAGGCCCATCTCCGGCTCGCCGTATATCTCGCGCATCACCCACTGCGTCACGCGCGCGTAGCCGGTGTGTCGGCAACGCTGCCAGGCCCGCTCGAACGTCGGCCAGCGTTCGTCGAGCGGCTTCGACGCGTCGTAGATTACGTCGATCTCCGCATCGCTCGACACGGTGCGTAAGTCCGACTGCACGTACCCGCCGATCACCGCGCCAAGCGCATCCTTGTAGCCGGAGATGTACGCGGGCCCCGAGCTGTGCTCGTGCGTGTCTATGACCGGCATGTTGGCAACATCGGCCCTTAGGCGCTCGTACGAGTCTCTCTCTGCCAATTCCTTCTCTCTTCCTGACCGACTCCGGTCGGCGATGTATCGCGGTCTCTAGATGGAGTCGTAGCCTAGTCGATAGAACCTGTTCGGGCTGTTGTGGAGCATGTCCGCCGCGACCTGCGTTGCCTCGCCGTGGCCGAGCCAGCCGGAGCCGACGTGCGCGGCAAGCGCTGCCGCTATGTTGTCGCGCGCGATCTCAAGATGAGCGGCGGCGTACTCGACGACGTCGGCGTAGTCCGAGCCGAAGCCGTGGAGCTTCGCGTGCGGCACGGTTACGATCGCTCGGAGGAGCGTCTTTTCGGCGTAGCGAGGGTCGACCATGTGCGCCCAGCAGAAGTTCAACGCCACGTTCGGATAGTTCTTAGCGAGGTAGAGCCACATGCCCTCGAACGGCCAGTTGCCATGGAACAGATCGAAGCGCACGTCGCGGTGAAGCTCCAACACGTTGGTGAGCCGGACCGCGTCGGCTTCGGAGATCGCGTCGGTGCCGCCCATGACCAGACCCGTGTGCAGTTGGACTGGCAGATCGAGGTCGCGCGCGACGCGCATGAACGAGTGGAATAGGAAATCATCGAGCGGCTTGGCCTCGGGCCACCCGAGTCGTTCGCGCGGATCGTCCGATATGCGCGCGAAGAGGCGCTCGGCAACCTTTCGGGTTGTCGAGTCGTACCCGAGCGAGCGGCTGTAGGCGCTCTGGTCCTTGATCGCCACCGCGCCCCGGTCCTTCATGTGGCGGAATATCCCGGCGCATGCATCGAGGTATCCGTCCAACGTCGTCTCGCTGCGCCCGAGTTGTCCACCGAGACGCTCGACGTCTCCGAGGCAGCGCACGGCGTGGTATTCCGGCAACGGAATCACGAAGCGGTCGACGCCATCGAGCAGACCCAGGCCGTCCAGGAAGCGCGCGATGTCGAGCCGCTCCGACATGTCGATCCAGTTGTTGACGATGCGACACCGCACGCCCGAGTCTGTCACGATCCCCCGGTACGTGGCTTCGTCGCGCAAATCGGGGAGCACCCGGCCGATGCGCTCTAGCGCGGCCTCCGTCACGTCGGACTCGCCGTAGAGATCGCGGAGCAACCGCTTCGTGACCCGCGCGTAGCCGGTCTGCTCCATCAGCGGCCACAGCTCGACGAACCGCCGACAACGTTCGTCGAGCGGCCGGCTCGGGTCTCGGATGAACGCGACGTCTCGCTCGCTCGCGACTGTGCGAAGATCGCCTTGCGCGTAGCCGTGCGAGAGCGCGATCAGCGCGTCGGCGTACGCCGGAGCGTTCGCCGGGCCGGAGCTATGCGCGTGGCTGTGGATGACCGGCATCGACGCGATATCGGAGCGCAATCGCTCGTATGTGCTTCTGTCCGGCAAGTCTCGGTTCTTCCCTGATCGGATCAAGCTCTCGGTTGTGGCGCCGCGCCCAGATGGGGCCATGGCCTAGCTGTGGAATGTCATGACGTTGTCACCACCCAAGCTGAGGAAGTTGATGATGGACACGCGGTTGAGACGACAGCGCCAAGAGTTCCGGCAGTGTGCGTCCCCAGGCTGTTGTGTGGGGTGCGTTCTACGACTGCATGCCGTACGTTCGCCGGTGCACGTGGTGAGGACAACGTCATGACACATCACACCTAGCCGATGGGCTTTGTTCGGGTTGTCGTGGAGATTGTCCGCCGCGATCTGGGTCGCCGCGTTCGGCTGCCAGAGCCGACTACGTCCAGGGACGACCGGAGATTGCGCGTCGGCGTAGCCGAGGGAAGCAATCTCCTCAAACGCGCGCCAGCGCGCTACGGTACGCCCCAGATCGACAAGCTCCCGTCCATGTCGCCGGCGATGGCTCTGCTGCCGTCTGGTGTGAAGGTCACTGTGCTGAACTTGCTGCCCTCGCTCTCGATCGTCCGCACGTGGTGCAGGCCGACACTGGCCCGGTCGCTCTCGCGCAACCGCCAGATCTTGATCGTCCCGTCCATGCTCGCCGATGCGACATGCTGCCCGTCCGGATGGAGCGCTATGCCTCGAACGTTCTCATCGTGGTGGCCGCTTGCCAGCAGTTCGCCGTCTTCGAGCCGCCAGACGTGCACTCGCGCACCACTGGCGCCGCGCCTGGTGCCGGCGACGATGTACATGCCGTCGGCCGTCACGCGAACGGCGGAGCAGAACCGGGCCTCCGGCACCGGAAACTTCCTC
>CAZSJP010000050.1:0-9734 GCA_964606675.1 uncultured bacterium | reverse complement strand
GTCCGAAACGCGCCACACGCTCATCGTGCTGTCGCCGGAAGAGGCAACGACGTACTCGCCATCCGGTGTCAGAGCTACCCGAACCCAGCCCCAGTCTAGCCCCCACGCCCCGAGCAAACTACCGTCGCCGAGCCGCCGCACCCTGATCCCGCCCGGTCCGCCACAGGTGGCGGTACGTCGACCGAGAGCGTCCAGCGAGAGGCTGTGGATCACCGGGCCATCGTGCACTCGCGTCACTTGCCCGCCGTCCGATACCCTCAGTACCCGCAGAGTGCCGTCCATCAGCCCGGCGACGATGCTCTGCCCGTCTGGGGAGAGGGCCATCCCGTGTACTCCCAAGCCGCCCCACAGGAGCGTCCGAAGTAGATTGCCCTCGGGAAGGCTCCACATTAGGAGCGACCCATCGTTGGCCGACGAGACAAGGTACCGCCCGTCGGGCGTGACCGCCACGTGGGTCACCCAGATGCTGTGTCCAGCCCCGGACGCGGCCTCCCTGGAGTCCCAGAGGAGCATGCCATCGGCGAGGCTCCACAGTCTGAGATTCTTGTAGCCGCCCGACGCAACGTATTTGCCGTCCGGGCCGACAGCCACGCGCTCGACGGCAAAGTCGTGACCGGCGATGGTCCGGACCACGCGACCATCGGCGAGGGACAACACTCTGACCGCTCCGTCGATGCATCCGACAACGATGTGCCGACCGTCAGGCGTCGTGTCTATGAGGTCCGGTTCAGCCCAGACGCCCATGGGGATAGTCCTCTCGAGCGTGCCGTCGGCAAGGCGCCACACTCTGAGGGTGGAATCCCCATACACCCACGTGCTGACCCCCGTTGGAGAGCCGGAGCCACTGACCGAGACGACGCGCTGCCCGTCCGGCGTGATCGCGAGGCTGGTCACCCAACCTCCGTGGCCGGGCAGCGTCCGCACCAGTGTCCCATCGGAGAAGTTCCACACGCGCACTGTCGAGTCGCTGCCGGCAGAGACGATGGATCGGCCGTCAGGCGTTACGGCGACACAGCGCACCACGCCCGCGTGGCCGCGAAGGGTCCGGGCCTGGGCCCCGTCCGACCGGCGCCAAACGCGAACGGTGGCATCCTCGCCACATGAGACGACGTGCCGGCCGTCCGGCGTGAACACAACGCCTCGAACGACGCCCGAGTGGCCGTAGAGCGTGTGCAGCAGTTCGCCGTCGGCAAGTCGCCAGATCCGAACCGTCTCGTCGGCGCCTCCCGAGACGGCATAGCGTCCGTCGCCGCTCACGTCGATTGGCCGCACGCGTTCGCCCTGAGTCTGATGCTCCGACTCGCCGCTGACGTGCCCGACGAGAGTTCGCACAACCTTGCCGTCGGACCGCCGCAGCACGGCGATCTCGTGGCCGACCGTACCCGACACCAGATAGTCGCCGTCGGGCGTAAAGGCGATTCCGCCCACCGACGCCGAAACGCCACTCCCCACGACCTTGAGTCGCGCGAAGTCGAATGTACGCCGGGCTCTGTCCCTGCCGGCCGCGAGCCGGCGGCGCCATGCCGGGATTTCGGATGTGTCGGGGGCCGTGTCCGCGTACCGGGTTATGCCACTATCGGCTGCCGCCCAGTCGCCTTCGTTCAGAGCGGTACGCACTCGCTGACGGAGTTGCGCGGGTGTCTCCTCGACGACCGCCGGCGCTTCGGACGTATCCGGGCGCCCCGCAAGGTAGTAGCCGCCCGCCAGCAAGAGTGCGACGGCAGCGACCACGCCCAGCAATGTAGCGGGAAGTTTCCTCGACCGCTTCGCGGACGTTGGGAGTTCGCGTTCGTGCCCGGTAGGCACGGCAGCGAGCTCCGGGGCCGGGGTCGCGGTCGCGTCGGCTGGCGTCGTCCGCTGTGCGGACGTTGGGAGTTCGCTTCGCGAACTCCGCAGCGGTGGGGGGATTGGGTCGGTTGGCTGGGCGGCGTCGCGAACCTCGGCGGCGCCGGGTTCGATCCCCATCGCCTTCAGACCCGCCACGAGGAGGGGAACGATGGTGTCCACGCCCTCTTCCGGGATACTCACCGACGTGGCTGCGCCGACCGCCTGACGCCAGAGCGGCTGGCGGCGCTGGAAATCTTCGTGGCTGATGCCGTGCAGAACCGGGATGAAAGGCTTGTTGGCCTCGTGCGCTCGAGTGATCTCGCTGGACATCTGGTTCGAGCCAAGCGCAGCCGGCGAGATCACTACTATCATGGCTTTGCCCGCGTCGATTGCGTCGCCGATCTGGACCAGGTACGGCGTGCCGGGCAGCGCGTTTGCCTCGTAATACCACGTGGTGTGGCCCGCCGCTTCGAGGCCCTTGGCGATCACGATCGCCTCTTCGGCGTCGTCCTTGATATGGCTAACGAATACGTCGCTCATTCACGTCCTCCGCGTGACCGATCGTCCAGCCGGGCAGCACTCGCCCAAATCTCGCCCCGCAAAGCGGCATGCGCAAGGCGAGTGCCGCCGTTCGTCTGCCAGAAACAGAGCATTCGCGCGGACGACCGGTTCGCTGCCGCGAGCGGAACGCGAGGGCACCGGTTGGGGGCGTCGCCGGCGGAGGTGATACTTGCAGGCGTGGGTCCGATGACACGAGACGAGGAGGAACGACATGCTAGACCGATTGAGAATCACCGCGTGTGTCCTGGCAATCGCTGCCACGGTGGGCGCCGCAGGCTCAGCCGAGAGTTTGAGGCGGCGAGCCACCGACGCGATCGGCAGGGCCGTAGCGTATCACCGCGGCAACATTGCGGCGAACGGCGGCTACCTCTGGCGATACTCATCGGATCTGACGATGCGCGAGGGCGAGTTCCACCCTGCGTTCGACACCGTCAGGCCCACGAAGAGCCAGATCTGGGTGCAGCCGCCCGGCACGCCAAGCGTTGGGCTTGCGTACGTGCGGTTGTTCGAGACGACCGGCGACTCGGCGTACCTCGGGGCGGCCGAGGAAGCGGCCGGCGCTCTGGAATGGGGGCAACTGGCGCGGGGCGGGTGGGACTACAAGATCGACTTCGATTCGGTGGCTTCGCGGAAATGGTTCTACCGGAGAGACAAGGAAGCCGGCGTCGACCCAACGGGCCGCCGCAACACCGCCACGTTCGATGACAACGTCACGCAGAGCGCGATGCGGCTCATCATGGCGGTAGACAAACTGACCGGCTTCGAGAAGGCGCACCATGGGGCCGCCATGTACGGGCTGGACTTCATGCTCGAAAGCCAGTTTGAGAACGGCGCATGGTCGCAGCGCTACCCTCTGCCGGACAACTATACCGGCTTCTACACCTTCAATGACAACTCCATCAACGATTGCATCGACGTCATGCTCATCGCGTGGAAGACATATAGCGACAGCACGTACCTCGAGAGCGCCCTATTGGGCGGCGACTTCATCGTCGCATCGCAGATCGACCCGCCGCAGGAAGGGTGGGCACAACAATACGACGCCGACCTGAACCCGGCGTGGGCAAGGAGCTTCGAGCCTGCGGCGGTGTGCCCGGCGGTGACGGGGCGGAACATCAGGACGCTGGTGCAGCTGTATCTTGAAACTGGCGAAGAGCGTTTCATGGAGTGCATACCGTCGGCCATAGGCTGGCTGGAGCGCTCGCGCATTCCTGCGCCGGTCGGCTTTCGCGATGTGCGCGGCCCCATCGCCGACGGCCTCTGGGCGCGCTTCTACGAGCTGGGCACGAACACCCCCGTGTTCGGCGATCGAGATCGGAAAGTGCATTACGTGTACGGCGAAATCAGCGAAGAACGCAAGTGCGGCTACGGCTGGTACGGCAACTACGGCACCCGCGCGATAGACCTCTACAACGCCGTCTTGAGCGCGGGCCGCGAAGGATACATCGCCTCGCGAGACGCGGCGCCGGCCGACCAAGCCCGGCGCGAGCAGGCGCTGGCGATGGAGCCGGACATTCGCGCGATAGTCTCGGCGTTGGATGAAGAGGGCCGCTGGGTGAAGGACGGGTGGATATCGATGCGCACGTACGTCCGGAATATCGATACGCTGAGGGAGTACTTGCGCCTGACGGCGCCCCGATGACAACCGGGCAAGATGCTGTTCGCGGATGGCGCCGGCGCCGGCCTACGGCTCCATGATCTCCAACGCGTCGAAGAAGACGCGGCCATCGTACCCGCCGACGGCAAGCAGTCGGTATCCGATCGTCGTTGCCGCCAGGCCCGTTCGTGCCGTGGCCATCGGCGGGCCGCTGCGCCACCTCCTCGCGAGCGGATCGTAGATATCGAGCTTCGATAGGCGACGATCGCCGTCGTACCCGCCGATGACGTAGAGCCGACCGCCGATGGCGCCACCCGAGATTCCGTTTCGCGCCGTCGGCATGGGCGGGCCGGTGCGCCACGTGTCGGTCGCCGGGTTGTAGATTTCCAGGAGGTCGAGATACTCTCCGTTCCAACCGCCGGCGATATACAGCTCTCCGTCGATTACGCCTGAGGCAGCAGCGTCTCGTGCGGTCGGCATCGGACGCCCAACCGACCAAATCCCGGTCTTGGGGTCGAATATCTCCAGATCGGCCAGGAACTCCGTGTGCGAGCCGCCGACGACGTACAGCCTGCCTCCTATCGGCTGGGCCATCGCGAAGCCCCTGGCTGTGGGCGCGTCGGGCGCAGCGCTCCACACACCGGTCGACGGATCGAACACTTCCACCGAGCTAAGCCTGTGAGAGCGGTTCGACCCTCCGATCACGTACAGTCGATCGTCGATGGCGGCAGCGGCGACGTAGCATCTCGCCGCGAGCATCAGCGGCCCGAACGACCAGCGCTCACTGGCCAAGTCGTAGATCTGCAGCGTGGCCAGCGCGCCTTCCCCGGCGAACCCGCCTGCCACGTAGAGCTTGGTGCCCACGGCCGCCACACCCGTTATCTGGCGCGCCGTCGGCATCGCCGGTGCGCGTGTCCATCTGCGGGGGAATTGCCGCTCGCGGGCGATGATCGAGGGGTAGTCTCCCACGGCGTCGGCATCGAGAGACCGGAGCATCTCCAGCAGTTTCTCTGCGCGAGGCCATCTGGCACGCTCCATCGCCTGGGCGATGAGCCGAAGAAGGACATCGATGCGCCGTTGGTCGTTGGGGCTGGCAGCGGATGAGCCAGGCGATGGTCGGACGGAGACCGTATCGGGTACCGTTGGGCGGGCCTCGGGGCGTCTACGAATGGCGAGCGACTCGGCAGCCGCTTCGGCCTCCCTACGCCTCTCGCCCAGCAGTTGGCTCACTCCGCGCACGTACCGATCGCCGGCTGCAGGGTCCAGCGAACGCAGATTCCGCGCGAGGCGTTCGGCCTCGACCAGCGCCGTTCCGGCAACCGCGGTCTCGATGCGAGTTCGAAGCGTATCGGCCACACGCCGGACGGCCATCCTGCGTTCGTCGAGAGATCTGCGCCTCAAACGGTCTCTCGATGCCACCATATTCGAGACGCGCCGCATCTCGTCGGCTCGTCGCGCGTAACCTGCTCGTTGAGCTTCGCTGTAGGCCCTGAACCTGTCGATCCGCACTTGCTCGTCGGTGTATCGGCTCTCTGCGACGAATGCCACGCCAACGAACGCGGCTGACACGACTGCGATGCCGATGGTTGTCGGGTGAGGTCGTCTCATGGTTCCGCCGGAACGGTTCTGTGGCCTATCGACATGCGCCACTCTCCCCCCAAGGCAGCGGCTCCGCCGCTATTGCGCCGGCGGATTTCGCTCAGTCGGCCATCGCTGTTTGGTGCTCCTACTCTGGCTCGAACACAGCTATGTAGTAGAAGGTCTCCTCGCGCGCGCCGCGGGCAAAGCGCCAGGTGCCGACCGTTCCGCACACGCAGTCGTTGACGTCGAGGACCCACGTGCCCGTCGCCCCATCGCCCAACGTCCCGCTCACGACGCTTGCGTCGTGAGCGCGGCCCGATGCATCCACCGAGAATCGGACGTGTACGCTTCCCTCAGCGATGGGGTCGTTGGCCAGCGCGAGCGCGTAGCACGCCCTCAGCATCGCCGCCGAGCGCCGAGCCTGTCGGTTCACACCGGCCGTATCGCGAGGCACCGCAGAGACGACCGGCGGAGGCGCCAGCACGATGTTCTCCGCGTCGATCGGCTCCGCCGGGGCGCCCAGTTTGACCTCAAGGAGCTGGCGTTCTTCCGCCCGCGGCGTCGTTGTCGAGCGCCGCTCACTTCCGACGAGCTCGCGCCTGGTGCCGGTCACGATATCCTGAGCCACCGGGGTCGAGAGCCTCGGTTCGGCCCGTGCGATCAGCTCGGCGCCGGCCGTGAACGCTGCAGCGTTCGGCCCCACAGGCACCGGGGAGCCGCTCCGTAGGGAGTCCATCAGCGCGGCCCCCAGGCGAGCCGCCGACCTCTGCGACCGCAGAGACGCCACGCTCTGTCGGTCTATCGTCCTGCCATCCGACGCAGTGGGCGTGCCGGGTCCGCCTCGCGCGCGCTCCATGCCGGCGCCTATCCGCCTACCGAACTCCGCGATCCTGCCGTTGCCGGGGTCGATCGCTGCAAGCTCGTCAAGACCGATGTCGCCGAGAACCCATCGCCCCGATTCGATGTGTCGCTCCATCTCCCAGATGAGATCGCCGACGGCGCGCAGCGTGTTGGGGGTCGGCTCGGGAAGCGTGCGAAACGATTGGTCTTGTTCATCGAACGCCATTCTCGGCGTGGCGGCGAGCACCAGCCTCCTGCGCGTGTCGTACACCTTGATTCGATGCATGCCGTCGCCATACACGACCCCGGCGGCAACCACCGACGTGCCGAGTCGCTCTCTCTCGACGACGGTCGGGCCGGGCTCGTCCAACGGCATATAGCCCAGTTCGAGCAACTCGCGGTACACCGCATCGGTGGCGGCCTCGCTGGCGGCCTGCGGGGCGCTGCCATGGCCCTCACGGTCGCCATCGAAACCGAGCCACACAACGGCGCTGTTGGGGCCTATGCCGTGAGCCGTCAGCCGTCCGGACATGCTGCCGAACGCTCCTGGGCCGCGGCCGGCGCATGAGGCCACGAGCAGCGAGAGAGCGCACAAGGCGCCGATTTTCATACGTTTTTTCCCACGTGAGCCACATCTGCGAGTGGCGCGATGCCGCGTCGGCGTGAAGAAGCGGTCTTACTGAATGTACGACCGCCCGGCCGGGACGAAAGGCTCCGAGCGACTGCCGCCCGGTGTCGGAGCGCAGACCGGCGGTGCGGAAGGTTCGGCGCGCCCGCCCCGGCTCGGACACTTGACACGGCTATGCGGATACGATATACAACTGTCACTGAGCATCGCTGACTCACCCATTCGCCCATCGTATCGCAGGACAGGTACGTGCTGCGCAAGGCCGCAGCAGTGCGCGCACGTGGCTAGGTCGACGCGCCCGAAGCGGAGCGACACCGCCCCCGATGCCGGATTGGGGCGATGGCCGCGTCGATGCACTGTATAGACAGGGAGGTGAGCCGTGTACAAAGACAGAGTTCGATTCGTGCAGGCGAATCTGAATGCACGCGGCCTGAACGCCGGCCCGGAGGATGGTGTCGGGAATGCCACCACACTCGCTGCGTTGGAGGAGGTCGCCGACTGGCCGGACGGATGGTCCGCGAAGAGAAAGGTGATCGGCTTCATACAGACGATGGCGCGAGAGAACGGCATCGAAACGGGGCCGCTCGATGGGTATTGGGGGCCGCAGACCGAGTTCGCGTTCGAGTGCCTGCAGCAAAGCCCCCAGGAGAGACTGGAACCGGGAATATGGCGCCCTGAAGAGCTGCCAGACCTGAATCCAAACGGCTGGCCGTTGCAGACCCCGGAAGACGAACTGGTGCAATACTACGGCCAGATCGACTCGAACCAGACGAGAGTAGAACTGCCGTACCGCCACAAGTTGTCCTGGAACAAGCGTGAGACCATCGGCAGTTTCCGGTGCCATGAGAGGATCCATGACAGCCTGGCAGCGATACTGACTAGCGTGCTTGAGCACTACGGCGCCGACGCCATAGGGCGCCTGCGCCTGGACACCTGGGGTGGATGCCTGAACGTGCGGGCGATCCGCGGCGGCACACGTCACTCGACGCATAGCTGGGGTATAGCGGTCGACTACGATCCTGAACACAACAAGCTGAAATGGGGACGCGACAGAGCATCGTTCGCGGGCCCGGAATACGACGCTTGGTGGCAGATATGGGAAGAAGAAGGCTGGGTCAGCCTGGGGAGAGCACGCAACTTCGACTGGATGCACATCCAGGCGGCGAAGGTGTAGCGGGCCGCAACCTCGCCGGCCCCGATGAGCCACGCCGACATCTCGCGGAACCAAGGGCGCGGCGTCGATGGGTGCTATCCGGGCTGCACTGAGCGTGAACAGGGCTGAGGCCGCATTCCGGTCTCCCGGCCATCGCTACGGCCCTCGGGGACTGACACCGGGCGTCCACGTGTGCTAGCGACGCTGTGCTTCGGCGAGTTGGTGAGATGACTGCGCTCGGCGGTCCGCCAGACGGCTGGCGCTGGGCCCGAAACGGAGTATCGCAATGAACTTCGAACCGCAGAAGCTCTTCATCGGGCTGATGGATTTCTTCTCCATCCTACTGCCGGGGGCGTTGCTGATATACGTGCTGAGAGACGACCTGGGGCCGCTGTTCCTCGGAGAGCGCAACGAGGCGGTCGCGGGTACAGAGGGATGGGTTGTGTTCCTCTTCGGCGCGTACATGCTCGGCCATTTCATCTTCCTCGTCGGCGCCTGGCTGCTGGATACCTATCTGTACGAACCAATCAGGACCGCGACGCCCAGCCACCAGATCCGAAAGCTGGCAAAGGGCGAAACGCTCTCGCGGGCGATAGTTCGGCTCCTTGCCAGGCTGTTCATCGGGAAGAATGCCGACCGCGCGGTCTCAACGGCCGAGACGATCAGGGATCGCTACCTGAACCCGCTCGCTGCGGCAGAGGCCGTGAACGCCTTCCAATGGAGTAAGGCTCAACTGACCATCGAGTGCCCCGCCGCTCTGGCCGATGTCCAGCGATACGAGGCGAACTCCAAGTTCTTCCGCAGCGTGGTCGTGGTGCTCGGGGTGCTCGTTCCGTGGGGATTTATGCGGTGCGAGTTTGAGATCGCGATCGCCAGCCTCCCGCTCATGCTGTTGGCGTTCCTTCGGTACGTCGACCAGCGCGCGAAGTCCACGACGCAGGCGTACAGATACATCATCGCGCTTGAGGGTCGGCGCGACGGCGGATATCGACCGCCACCGCCTGCGGACGATGGTGGCGTGTCTCACGCCGGCGGCGTAGTATTCAGAGAGAGGGGCGATCGGGTAGAGTATCTCGTCGTGCAGACCGACGGCGATCCGCGGGAGTGGGTGCTCCCCGAAGGCCGGATCGGCCCCGGGGAGAAGGCGTGTGTCACCGCGGTGCGTGAGGTGCACGAGAAGTGCCGCGTGTGGGCACGTGTTGTCAGCGAACTGAACGACGACTCTCGACCTGCAGACGGCACCCCGCCGACATCTCGGTTCTTCCTGATGGAAACGCTGAAGGAGGAGTCGGGCAAGCCCGCCGACCCTGGGCCCGAGACCGCTTGGTTGACGATCGCCAACGCTCCAGGAAGAGTGACGTCCGAGGAGAGCCTACGGCTGTTGGAGGTCGCCGACCGGGACCTCGGCTCCCGAAAGCCGAAGTGACCCCTCCGCATTCAGCGGCTCGCCAAGCCGGTTCGTCCAGCGACGCAGCCGACGTGTCCCGTTTCTATCACTCCCCATCCCCTGCATCCGCCACCGCAGTAACCATCGCTAAGCGGCCGGT
>CAZSJP010000049.1:0-13026 GCA_964606675.1 uncultured bacterium | reverse complement strand
TCCCTCGCGCCGCATCGTCTCGATCAGAATGGCCATCTGGAACTCGCCGCGGCCTTTGACAAGCACGGAGTCGCGGTCGTCCAACTCTTCGATCTCAAGCGAAACGTTCCGCAGCGCTTCTTTGTGGAGCCTCTCCTTGACTTTCGTGAACTGCACGAAGCGCCCCTCGCGCCCGGAGAACGGCGACGTGTTCGCAGCGAACAGCATCGACACGGTTGGTTCGTCGACCGCCGTGCGTTTGAGGGCTTTCGGCGCGGCCCTGGTGGCGATCGTGTCGCCGATGTGCACCTCGTCGATCCCGGCCAGAATCGCTATGTCGCCCGGCTCGACGGTGTCCATGCGGTGGATCGTCACGCCGTCGTACACCTGAAGATTGCTCACCCTGAGCGGAACGGACTGCCCATCGGCGCCGATGCAGACCAACTCGTCATTGTTCTTGGCGGTGCCATGCGCGATTCTGCCGATCGCCAGTCGTCCGACGTAATCGGAGTAGTCGAGGTCGGCAACGAGCATGTGGAACGGCTCGTCGGCTTCATACGCAGGTGGCGGCACTTCCTCCAGAATCGTCTCGAACAAAGGCGCAAGGTCGCATCGGTCTTCTCCGAGCGCTCGCCACACGGCACCCTCTTTGCCTACTGCGTATAGCACCGGAAACTCTATCTGCTCCTCGGTCGCGTCGAGATCGATGAAGAGGTCGTACACCTCGTTCAGCACCTCGGTAGCGCGAGCGTCCTGCCGGTCGATCTTGTTGATGACGACGATGATTCTGAGTCCGGCTTCGAGCGCTTTCTTCAGCACGAAGCGCGTCTGAGGAAGTGGGCCTTCCGAGGCGTCGACGAGTAGAATCGCGCCATCGACCATCATCAGCGCGCGCTCGACCTCGCCGCCGAAATCGGAATGTCCCGGTGTGTCCAGAATGTTGATCTTGACGCCGTTCCACCTGACGGAGCAGTTCTTGGCGGCGATGGTGATTCCCCGCTCGCGTTCCAGGTCCATGCTGTCCATGACGCGATCGTCGACATTCTGATTCGCACGAAATATCCCGCTCTGGCGGAGCATGAAATCGACGAGTGTCGTCTTGCCATGGTCGACGTGGGCGATGATGGCGATGTTGCGAATGCTCTCGTTGTGCGTAGCGGTGCTCAAATGCATATCCGTTCTTTGGGCCGCTGCATGCGGCGATCAAGCGCATGGGAGAGTGTCGACCGGGGTTGGCCGGGAGACTGAGCGCTTTTCGGCTGGGTGTTTCCGTTCGGAAGTGGGCGAGCCGCGGCGCCGACCCGTAGAGGCCGCGAGTGGCCAGATACGCCGTAGACACTCAAATATAACGTCGTCCGGCCCGATTGGCACGATCTGCCGGCCCCGATGCTCGCGCGATCACTCGGACGTCCGTCGCGACGGCCGACCATAACCGCACTCCAGTTATTTTGCGGCTTCTCCGAGTGTGCCTATTGACAACCGCCGCCACTCCTGCTATATCCGAGCGCGAGAGTGCACGACCTGTTGGTCCAACGACGATCCGACTGATCGGTCGCCAACGCTCAACACGGAGAGAAGCGGAGATGCACCTCGCACGTCCACCGACGATCCAATGAACATGTGTGTCAATGCCAAACGCCCCGCGGCGCATTTCGCGAGCGGGGCAGCCATGCTCATGCACGTAGGAGGATACGTCATGAACACGCAACGGTTTTTTCACGCAACAGCGGCAGGTATGCTCTGGACAGGGATGATGGTCGTGTTGGCCGCATCGCACGCGCAGGCACGCAATGTCGACTCCTACGAGGGGTATTACGATACCGAGACCATCAACGAATCTATCACCATCGTCAGCGGTGGCACCATAGACATCTCGGAAGGCGCCACCTTGACATTCGCCTACGGCCTCACGATCAACAGTGGAGGCGCGCTTGAGAACAATTCCAGCTATGTGGTCTGTAACGGCGTTCTGACGATCAACAGCGGTGGGGAGTTCTGGACCTATGGCGGCACCGCCACGTTCAACGACGACGTGGTCCTCAACGGCGGAATACTTGAGACGAACTACGGCACGATCACTTTCAACGACCCCGTGACCATCGAAGACGCGAAACTTGAGACAAACAACGGCACTATCACCTTCGACGACGGCGTGCAGGCCAAAGATGGTGGGGAACTTGAGACGAATGGCGGGACAATCAACTTCCTTGCCCACGCCGAAGCGAGCGAAGCGGGGGCGCTGCTGGACTTCAACTCCAGCACCGTCAGAGTTGCGGACGCCATGCTTGTCTGGGCCTCTTCCTACGACAGCACCAAGGAAGCAACGATAGACGCGTACAACACCACGTTCTCCGCCTATTCGACCGACTGGCGTGGGATCTCGGGGGACGGGAACTGCTTCGTGAAGCTGGTGGATTGCACGATCTCCGAGACCGAGAACAACGTCGGCTATCCCGCGGTCGCTGTGGGTCCGCTGTCCACCGGGTCCGGGCCGTCCACGGTCTACTACCTGCCCAACCTCTTCATCGATGGCGGATCGATCACAGCGCCAAAAATCGCGGTTGACATCGAACGCACAGACCCGACCACGCATGGCGACTCCATCGTAAGAGACGTGGATATCACGCGGACCGGGGGCCCGATTGGGAATTGGGCATCTGACGCGGCGCTCCGGATACAGGTCGCCGATGAGGTGATGGTCGGCGGCTCCGCATCGTATTGGGTAATGATCGATTCGGAAGCCATGGGCGCATACATCGTAAGTTGCGCTCCTGAATTGGATCACGTCTCCATCCAGGACGAGATGGTCGGGGTCGGGCTCATCGATTCCGATGCTTATACCTCTACATCGATGGAAAGGGCAACGCAGCCGCAGATGTCGGCTTTCAGCCTGCAGAGCGCAGCGATCCGAGTCTCATGTATAGTTGGCTGTGGGGCCACGACGTAACAGAAATACTCCTCGTTGAAGGCATACTCGGTAACCCGGATATCGACATGGCGTATGGGTACAACGGGATCCACACGAGCGTCTACGACAACGGCGAGGACCCGGTCGTTGGCACCGCACCCTATGCGATCAAAGCCGTCGAATTCACGCCAAGCACTATCTACGTGACCGGCAACTGGTGGGGATTCTACGACCCGGATCACGAGGAAATCTTCGATCCCTACGCCAGTTTCTCGGACATGTCGCCCTTGTCCACGGATCCCTCGTTCGATCTCCCAGCAAAGCCGGCGCAAAGGGTGCTGCCCCCCGAGGTGGCTCTGTACGGCTCGGCGATTGAGGCCGAGCGGGCTGGTGACGACGAAACGGCTTTGCGGCTCTACAAGCAGGTGCTCCGGCAGTATCCCGAGTCCGACAGGGCACGCCACAGCATGCACCGCATCGCCAGGGCCATGAGGGTTCTCGACACTCCGGAGGCAACGTTCCGGGAGTTCTACCGTCCGCTCGCCGAAGACGCGGATGTGTCCAGCGTACTGAGGAGCAAGGCCGAGGGCATCCTTGAAGCGTCTTTGAAGACCTACGGCCATCGCGATCAACTCATTGACGTCTACCGGGCTCGGGCGGAGGCGCCCGGCGCTACGTAGACGATCGGCTACTGCTCTGGCAGGAGATTGCCGAGAACGCTCGCCTGACTGGAAACACCTCGGTCCTGCGAGGCGCTATCAGCACGGTAGAGGCCCTCGCCGCGACCGGCGCCGAGAAAGTGAAGATCGACGGAGTCGCCGCGAGCATGCGGGCGATGCTGGAGAGGGAGTTGTTCTTCGAAGGACTCCGCGCAGCCCGTGCGGGACAGGTTGCCAACCGGCCGTCGCGCGAAGTCGCCGGCTCGGCTCTCGTGAGTGCGTGGCCGAGTCCGTTCAACCCCTCTACGACGGTTTCCTACACAGTCGGCACGCCGGGTTCGATCCGGCTGGCGGTCTACAACACGGCCGGTCAGCTCGTACGGACACTGGTGTCCGGCGACGTTCAGGCCGGCGAACACACAGCCGTCTGGAATGGAACAGACGGCTCAGGCAGGGCGGCATCGGGCGGCGTCTACATCGTCCGCCTGACGACCTCGACGGACGCGGCCTCGCAGCGCGTGACCTTGCTGCGATAGTTGAGAGTTCTCGTGTGAGCATATTGACAGCCACCCCCCGGGGGGTACATTTGGGGGACTCGGGGGGGCTGCATCGGGCTTCGAGGTTCGACCGAGCGACCTCTCGGAAGGAGGCGTATCGTGATACAGTTCGTCAGTTTGCTGCTCCTGCTCGCCGCTGCGGCGTATGCCGATACCAACGTACAGGGAACGATATCCAGCACTACGTGGACAATCGCCAACAGCCCGTATCGGGTTAAGGGCGCCCTGGTCGTTCCGGCCGGCGAAACGCTCACCATCGAGGCGGGAGTGGACGTTCTCTTCGATGCGAATGTGCCGTTCGTGGTCAGGGGGAGCATTCGCGCGGCGGGCACTGAAGCCGACCGCATTCGTTTCATCCGGGGCGACGCGGGCCAATGGGGCGGCATCAGGCTGCTCGGTGGCGATAGCAGCGCGTTCGCGTACACCCGGTTCAGCGGCGGCGCGGCTGAAACTGGCGGCGCCCTATACGTCGCAGACGTCGGGACAAGGCTCTCGTTGAGCCATTGTCTCCTGAGCGGGAACCAGGCCCAGCGCGCGGGCGGCGCGATAGCCGCGCATTATGGCGGTACGCTATACCTGACGAACTGCATCTTGAGGGACAACCGCTCCTCCGACTTGTTTCTGGGGGGTGTGCTGAGTGGCCCCGCAGTGCTGGTCGACTGCATCATATCGGGGAACTCTCCCGGCACCGTCTCAAGGGTGTCGGAGGCGACCCGGTGCGTATTCGAGAACAACACCTTCGGCTATCTGCTGACAGCCGGGGGTGCGTTCACCGATTGCACGTTCAGAGGCAACAGCGGGGCAGGCGCCGTTGTGCTCGCGAGCGCCGCGGGCAGCCTCACCAGCCGCCCCGACACATTTCTCGACAACCGCCCCATCTCCGAGACGACGCTCACGCGCTGCCGGTTCATCGACAACGAGACGGTGGAAGCTCCGGTCACGGTTCGGGGCGACTCGCTCGCGCACATGACGATTACGTCGTGTGTTTTCAGCGGCAACAGGTCGCTCGGCGACGCTCCAGCGATCCGCGTACATGGCGACGACCGCCACACGAGATTCCCGGATACGAGGCGCCGCCCGGTTGTGACGATCGAGAACACCGTCATCTTCCAGAACAAAGGATTCGGGCGGTCGGCGGTGGACGTCTCGGATGGCGACGTCACGGTCACCAACTGCACCGTCTCCGACAACGGCTGGGCTCCACGCCCAGGCTATCTCGGGCCCGTACCCGAGGCGACCGATGGCGTCTCCGCCAGCGGGGTATCGCGGGCAGCGATCGTCAACAGCATCCTGTGGGACAACGGCGGCCCGGAGCCGGTGGGATCGTATGCGCCGGTGCGATTCTCCGACGTCATGGGCGGATCGGAAGGCGAGGGAAACCTGGACCTCGACCCGCTCTTCGTCGATCCCGACGGGGGAGACTACGCGTTGCAGGCCGGTTCGCCTGCCCTCGATGCGGGCGACCCGAACAGCCCGCACGACCCCGACGGCTCGCGGGCCGACATGGGAGCGAGCCCGGTCGACTGGATCGAGGCAGCGACCCCGATCGACTGGAGCGAGGCTGAGAAGCGGGTGGCGGGCGAGCGCTCCGTTGCGTTCGAGTTGGAACAGAACGCCCCGAACCCGTTCAATCCGCGAACCTCGATCCGCTTCCGTATCCGCGAGGCGTCCGCCGTTCGTCTGGCCGTCTACGATGTGAACGGCCGGCATGTTCGCGCGCTAGTCGATGGGCCTATGCAGCCGGGCTATCACACCGCCGCGTGGGACGGGACTGATTCGCAGGGCAGGGCGGTAGCGAGCGGGGTGTATCTGTATCTACTGACGAGCGCGGAAGGCACGCTTGTGAGGAGGATGCTGTTGGTGCGGTAGCGGCGCGGGGGATGCCGGTACGGCGCCGGGGAAGCTCAACGCTACGCCCGCCGGTGCGTCTCCTACGCCGGCACGCAACGTGACCGAAGTGATGGTGCCGTCTCTCTGTTATAGCAGGCCGCGCGCGCCTCGCCTCTCTCTCTTCTTCGGAATGACTAGGTTTTTAGTTGGCAATCGCGTCGGCACTGCTTATATTCCAACTAAGACCTTAGTCGAAAGGGGCAATGCGTGGAACGAACAGACTCGTCGAGCAGAAGGCTGACGCCGCTCGAGACGCTCATCATGAACGCCGTGTGGGACGATCCGCCCGCATCGGTGAGGCAGGTGCAGGAGCGTCTCCACTCCGTCAAGCCGATGGCACGCAACACCGTGCTGACCATGATGCGTATCCTGCGAGACAAGGGTTTCCTCACATCGCGGCGGGAAGGCAGGGCCGACGTATACCGCCCGACCGTCACGCGCGAGGACGTGGGCAGACGATCGGTGTCCGACCTCATCAACTCGCTCTTCTCCGGCTCGGCCGAAGCGCTCGTCAGTCAGCTTCTGGATGGTCAGTCGCTGAGCGATGAGGAGTTGGCTGCGATCCGCGCGGAATTGGACAGAGCCCTGGAGCGCAGGAAAGGGGGCAAGCTATGAACGCGACGCTGAACGACTTGGGCGTGCAGCTTTTCGAGTTGCTGGGTCAGATGAGCGTCGAACTGGCGGCGCTCGCGGTTTTCGTGCTGTTGGTCGGTCGCGCCCTGCGGACGGCGCCACCGGTCGTGCGTCATCTGTTGTGGGTGGCCGTCTTGCTGAAGCCGATCATTGCGGTGACGATCAGCTCGCCGTGGACGCTACCCGGGCCGCTGGCCTGGTTCGGAGAGGGCGGGTGGTCTGCCGCCGGCTACGCTCCCTGGGCGTTGAGTGCCATCGACCCATTGGCGACCATGGGCACGTCCCCGGTAGCCGGCGCGACCGTTTCACAGCTCACGATTGCGGGTTGGGTGGCGGCTGTGTGGGCACTCGGGGTAGCTCTCCTCATGGGTCGGCTTGTCGTCGGATACGGCGTCATCCGACGCCTGCGGCGCGACGCAGAGGTCCACAGTGACGGTCCTCTCGTGGGTGCCCTGCAAAGAGCGCGCCTCGCGCTTGGCGTCGATACCCGCGCCGAGGTCGCCACTTCGGCTTCCATCCGATCACCGATCGTTCTGGGCATCCTGAGGCCGCTGATCGTCGTTCCCGTCGATCTTGCTCGACGGCAGCCCCCGGATGATCTCATGATGGTCCTGATGCACGAATTGGCTCACGTTCGCCGTTACGACAACCTCACTCTACTGTTACAGAGACTGGTCTCAGCGGTGCTGTTCTTCCATCCTGTCGTGTGGCTGTGCGGCCGCATGCTGCAACGGGAGGCGGAACAGGCCAGCGACGACCTTGTCGTCTGCGCGACAGGCCGTTCAGAGGACTATGCTCGTGGCCTCGCGAGTGTGGTCGAACTGGCTCACCTGAGAAAGGGTATTCCCATGATGAACGTTTTCGCGGCAACCGAATCCGATCTGGTTCTGAGAATCCGCCGGGCTATCGGCGGAAACGCGCGCCGAATGAGCGCGACCTCGCGCGTGCTAACGGCTATAGTCCTGTGCGGGGTATTGGGCCTTGCTCTGCCCTCTTGCGACAAGGCCGACAACAGCATGAGCACCGACTTGACCGCAGCCAGGATCGCGGAGGAAGAGGCGGCTCGCGTCGAAGGGCACCGTGAGCGCCTGGTGTGGGAGGTGGCGATGGCCACCGACCCGGACGAGTGGTCCGATGGGCTGAAGGCGCAGATGCTCGCCCTCAAGCCCCCCGGCACCACTATCGAAGAGATCGCAAAGGGTGTCCGCCAGCGCAAAGCGTGGCAAACGGCCATGTCCACGCCGCCGGGGGAGTGGTCGGGCGAACTGAAAGAGCAGTTGCTGGCCCTAAAGCCCGGCGCCACCATCGAAGAGATCGCCGAGGGCATCCGGCAGAGCGAGGTGTGGAAAGAGGCGAGGGCTGACTCACCGGACGAGTGGTCCGACGAGCTGAAGGCAGAGCTGCTCGCCCTCAAACCAGGCAGTACCATCGAGGAGATCGCCGATGGTGTCCGCCAACGTGAGCGCGCTCGTCGTCTCGCTCTGCGATCTCGCAGGCGGGCCATGGCGGCCTCAGGTATCGAAGGCGACGCGGGCGGCACCTTGTCCCCGGTCGATGAGCAGGCGAGGAAGACCCGCACCATGATCGCCGGTTGCTACACCATCGGCCTGGTAGGCAATCCGGCGTTGGCCGGGACGGTAACGGTTCGGTTCACCATCGGGACCGACGGCAAGGTGGGCGACGCCGCGGTGTCGAAATCGACCATTGGGAACAGTGACGTCGAGAGCTGCATTGTCCGCGTTGTCGGAACCTGGACCTTCGCCGGGGGCTCGCCGACGGAGACCATCGAGTTCCCCTTCACGTTCGGACCGGGCAGCCTGACTGTCCCAGTCCGATAGGCTGGAGACAGACGCTCTGCCGCAGGCCGCCGAGACTCTCTCGGCGGCCTGTTGCGTTCGGGGCTCTGGGTACCGCGCAGGCCGCCCCGGCATCGTAATTTGGAGGGAAGCACATTCGGAAAGGAGTGTTGCCATGTTGAACGCATTCGCAGCAGCGGAGTCGGATCTAGCTCTCAGAATCCGCCGGGCTATCGGCGGAAACGCGCGCCGAATGCGCGCGCGGTCGCGCCTGCTCGCTGCCGTTCTTCTCTCTGCCGCACTCGTAGCCGTTCTGCCCTCCTGCGACACGACCGACAGCGACGTCGACGCGACCGCGGCCAAAGTCGCCGCGGAAGAGGCGGCTCGCATCGAAGCCGACCACGAGCGCCTGGTATGGGAAGCGGCGATGGCCACGGCGCCCGAGGAATGGTCCGACGAGTTGAAGGCGCAAATGCTCGCCCTCAAGCCCGGCAGCACGATCGAGGAGATCGCCGAAGGAGTCCGCGTGCGTCAGCGGGCACGCCGCGAATTCGGGCCGACGGCCGCCGAGCTCAGCGAGTCCCAGCGGACGGCCATCGAGACCGCCATCTCCACGCCATCGAAAGGGTGGTCGGACGAACTGAAAGCGCAGCTGCTCGAGCTGAAGCCCGGCAGCACCATCGAGGAGATCGCCGAGGGGATCCGCAGGCGTCAGCGGCCGACGACGACGAGTGCCAGGGCCTCCTCGGATGTCCGGGGCACCCGCGGGACCATCCCGCGCGCGGTGAAGGCGCAAGCGCGTGACACACGTCAGAAGATCAGCGGTTGCTACGTCATCGGCCTGGCCAACGACCCAACGACGTCCGGGGAGGTGGTCGTCCGGTTCACCGTCGGCAGAGACGGCAAGGTGAGCGAAGTCGCCGTGTCGAAATCCACCATCGGGAGTCGCGACATGGAATCCTGCGTCGTAGCCGTTGTCCGGACCTGGTCCTTCAGGGCCGGCTCGACGACGGGCACGTTCGAGTACCCATTCGTGTTCGAGCCGGGCTAGCAGCGCTCTCCCCATTCGTTCAGCTACGGGCAACACGCTGCCGCAGGCCGCCGAGACACACTCTCGGCGGCCTGTTGCGGTCGCAGCACCGGGAGTCGGGCATGCGGCGGCGGCGTCGTACTGGCCAGAACGGGAATCCGGGGCCGTGTGTACGTCGCGGTACACATATCGCGGCCGCTCACGCCGTGGAGGGGTGCCTCCTCTCCGCCGCCAAGCGAAATCGTTGTTGCTGGCTGCACTCCCCGTTGGGGCCGCTCGCACCCCCCAAGTGAGCACCCTCCACGATCTCTGTCGGCACGCCCCGACATTCGCGAGGGATGTCGACGGCATGCTCGTTGCTTCGGACATGTGGCGGTGGGGTCCGGGCGACCTGACTCGTGCGCAGTTCACAGTGGCGATGAAACCTTGCAGACAGAAACGTTGATGAAGACATCGTACAGCGCAGCAGACCGAATCCGAGCGCTCGTTCATGTCGTGGACGTCGCGATCACGATCGGCGTGTCGTTGGCACTGCTATCCGCCGTCGCAGGCACGGCGCGGGGAGCCTCGGCGCCGCAACCGTCGCCGGCTCGCGACGTATCGGGATACGTGCTCGACGAGCAGACCGGTGAGGCGCTTCCATATGCCGGGGTTAAGCTGAGGGGCACCCGGATCGGAGCGTTCACCAATCTGGACGGGCACTTCGTGCTGGTTGGCGTTCCGGCGCCGGCGTGCACGCTTGAAGTGAGCTTCGTCGGCTACGAGGACGAACGGATGATCGTGCCTGCCACCGACGGCGACACGGCGAGGGTAGTTGTTCAGATGGTGCCGACGACGTTCGAGCAAGAGGGCATCGTCGTCTACGGCGACCGGTATCAGATGTGGAAAGCCGCGGAGCACGTCGGTCAGATGACGCTCTCGGCGCGCGATATATCCGACCTGCCGGCTCTCGGCGAGGTCGATATCTTCCGGTCGCTGCAGTTGCTGCCGGGCATCAGCGCGGTGGGTGACGGCTCGGCGGGCCTCTACGTGCGCGGCGGTACCCCCGACCAGAATCTGGTGATGCTCGACGGGATGACGGTCTACCACGTCGATCACTTCTTCGGCATCTTCAGCGCCTTCAATGCCGATGCGATCAAGGATATTCAGGTCTTCAAGGGCGGCTTCCCGGCCCGGTATGGCGGCAGGCTTTCGAGCGTCGTCGAGCTAACCGGCAAGACAGGCGATGCGAAGCAGGCGCGATACAGTTTCGGCGGCAACTTTCTGAGCGCGCACGCCGTTGCCGAGGTGCCGCTGTTCGGCAACGGAAGTTGGCTCATTTCCGCGCGGCGGTCGTACACCGATATCGTTCGGAGCGATCTCTACAACAACCTGTTCAATCTCGCGACCGGAGACGACGGCACCTCGACGACGACGCCTCAGATCGGGCGCGGGCGCGGAGGCGGACGATTCGCCCAGCAGGAGTCGGTGCCGGATTTCTACTTCTACGACGTCAACAGCAAGATGACGTTCGCTCCCACGACGGACGACGTGCTCGCGTTCAGTTTCTACGCCGGGAAAGACAATCTCAGCGACATCACGGAAACCGGCGGCCTTGGCTTCCGCTTCGATAGCCAGTCGGAGATCCAGCTTACGGGGGCGCTGCGTCAGGAGGACGTGACAGACTGGGGGAACCTGGGCGCAAGCCTGAAGTGGTCGCGCCAATGGGGGCCGCGTTTCTACTCGAACTTGCTCTTCGCTCAGTCGACCTATTCCAGCACCCAGGGCAACAGCCGCAGTTTCGTTTCGGAAGATGGCTCCGTGGTCGACACGACGTCGGGATTCCGAGGGTTCAGTTCCTTCCTCTCGGAGGAGAGCAACCACGTCCGGGACGTCTCGCTCAAGATGGATAACGAATGGCACATCGCGAGCAGGCACCGAATCGGCTTCGGCGCCTGGATATCGCAGGTCGGGACCGACTACAGGGCGGCGGTCAACGACACGCTGGTTCGCGTAGATCGCGAGAGCACGTCGGTGTTGGCCTCGGCGTATGTCGAGGACAGATGGAAGCTGACCCGATCGTGGGAGTTCACGCCCGGTCTGCGCGTTTCGCACTACGACCAGACCGAGCGATTCTACGTGGAGCCTCGGGCATCGCTTAGCTGGCGGCTCACCGACCAGGTCACGCTCAGGGGCGCCTGGGGCCACTACTACCAGTTCGTGAATCGGGTGACGAATGAAAACGTCCTCGAAGGCAGCCGAGACTTCTGGCTCGTCGCCGACGACGAGATTCCGCCGGGCTATGCACAGCACTTCACATTGGGAGCGAGCTACGAGAACAACGCCTACCTCTTCGAAGTCGAGGGCTACCGGAAGAACCTGGACAACCTGATGGAGTTCACCCGGCGATATCGCCGAAGAGAGGCCCCCGAGAACTACTTCTACTTCGGATCGGGCGTCGCCGAGGGTGTAGAGTTCCTGGCCCAGAAGAAGGCCGGCATCGTCACCGGCTGGATGAGCTATACTCTCGGCCGGGTGGAGTACGAGTTCCCTGACTTCAACTCGGGCGACCCGTTCCCAGCCAGCCACGACCGCACGCACGAGTTCAAAACCGTCGGCATCTACAAGGCCGGACCGTGGACGTTCAGCGGAACATGGGTCTACGCCACCGGCAAGGCCTACACCGCGCCGGAGAGCCAATACTTCATCGAGCTACTCGATGGCGAATCGCAGAGCTACATCCACGTGGGCGAGAAGAACGGCAACCGGCTGCCCGAGTACCACCGGCTCGATGTCAGCGCATCGGCGAACCTGGTCGATTTCGGCCTGCCAAGCTGGGACGTCGGGTTCTCGGTTCTCAACCTGTACGACCGGCAGAACGTGTCCTACCGCAGATACGATCTGGACGTAACTCCCATATTGGAAACCGACGTGTCCGACCTTGGCTATACGCCGACCATTTTCATCAAGGCCGCTTTCTAGGAGCGAGGCAGTACGAATGAGAACACCTAGCGCACATACCGTCCGCGCGGGAGTTGCGGCCGTCGCCATGGTCTTGGCCGGCTGCTCGACCGAGTCGCCGCTTGGGGCGAGCCGCGATCAGGTTGTCGTGCAGGCGTACCTATACGCCGGCGAGCCGGTATCGGATATCCGCATAACATCGACGCTGCCGTTGACGACGGACAGCACTGTCGCGCCTCCGGTCGGCGATGCATCGGTGACGCTTGTCAGGAACGGCATACGCTACGAGCTTGACCCGACACCGGGCGACAGCGGCGCCTACCATTACGCGGGCGACGATCTGTCAGTCGGTTTGGGGGATACGTTCGAGATCGAGGTCGACTACTATGGGCGCCTCGCCACGGCTCGGACAGTGGTGCCCGAGGCACCGACGGGCGTGTCGATCTCGAAGGACCGACTCGAAGTGCCGGTCTTCTCGTTCGGCAGTCCACGTCCCGACCCGGACGATATGCGCCTGATCGTACGCTGGGAGAACGAGTCCGGCAAGCTCTACTTCCTCGTCGTCGACAACGTGGAGTCCGACCCGGAGCCTGTCGAATCGGGGAGACCGGGAGGCAAGTTCGGCAGTTTCGTC
>CAZSJP010000048.1:0-13112 GCA_964606675.1 uncultured bacterium | reverse complement strand
ACGGGGTCGATATCCAATGCTCCAGATGATGCGCAATGAGAAGTTCATCAAATCTGCCATGTGGATCGTTATCATCGCGTTCGTATCGTGGCTCGGAATCGAAATCGGTGGCGGTGGCCTGAGCAGCGGCGCGGCCGAGGTCGGCGAAGTCAACGGGGTGGCCATCGAGTGGCCCGCGTATCGCCGCGACATGGCCAGGCTCAGGGACGCGCAGCGGAGCCAGACCAACATCATTCCGGACGAGTTCGATCTCGACGAGCAGGCGTGGCAGCAGAACGTCCGCCGAATCCTGCTGTTCGAGGCCATCGGGCAAGCGAACATCAGCGTGAGCTCCGAAGAGGTAGCCGCCGAGATGGTCGCCAACCCACCTTCCGGATTCGAGCAGGTCCCCACGTTCCAGGACGAGAACGGCAACTTCAACAGGTCTCAGTACGCCCAGTTCCTCGCCACGATCACCCAGGCGCGCTGGTATCGGATAACCGGCGTCAGCTTCAGCGAATACGAGAGCCAGGTGCTGTTCGAGTTGCAGGTGCGGAAGCTCAACGCGCATATACAGGACGGCCTCTGGGTCACCGAAGCGCAGGTATGGCAAGCATTTGCCGACCAGAACGAGAAGGTAAAAGTCCGGCTGGTGGCCGCACCGCTCTCCATCGTGCCCGACTCCAGTGTAGAGGTCGACGATGACGAAGTGCGCGCATATTACCAGTCGCACCTCGACGAGTACAGTCAGGATGCGCGCGCCAAGCTGTCGTACGTCGTCATAGAGAAGACGCCGAGCGTGCTCGACAGCCTGCGCATTCTGGACGAGGTCACGGACATCCATGGCCGCGTTGCCGCCGGTGAGGATTTCTCCGAGCTCGCGCGACAGTTCTCCGAGGACGAGGTCTCTTCTCGCGAAGGCGGGAGCGTCGGCACGTTCGGGCGCGGGGCGATGGTCGCCGAGTTCGATTCGGTGGCATTCGGGATGCGCGAGGGCGAGGTGAGCGACCCGGTGCACACGCAGTTCGGCTGGCACATCATCAAGGTCGAACGTCGCGTGAAGGGAGTGTCGTCGGAGGAAGACTCGGTGGAGGCCAAGCACATACTCATACGGGACGGCCTGCCCGGTGTCGAGACTCTCGACAGCTTGGAAACTCTCGCCGAGGCTCTGAGCAAGAGCGGAGCCGCCTTCGCCGAAACGGCCGAAGCGCAAGGAATCACCGTGCAGGTCACCAACTGGTTCGGCCGCGACGTGGTGTACCCATTGCCGACGCTTGCCCGGCCGGTACGGCGCCTGGTACGCTGGGCGTTCGTCGGGCAGGTTGGCGCCGTGACGAGTCCGGTTGTTCAGGACGACAACGCCATGGTCGGCCGCATCGTCGTGGCTCGCCTCGAAGACCGACAGATGGCCGGCCCCAAGCCGCTGGCCGACGTCAGGGATGCGATCGTCACCGCGATCCGGCAGCGGAAACGGTTGGCAACCGCCACCGAGTGGCTATCGCCGGTGGCCGAAAAAGTCGCCAGTGGCGAGTCGATGGACGCGGCGGTGCAAGGGACAGACTTCGAAGTCATGGACGTCGGGCCTTTCACTCGCAATCAGTACCTGCCCGAGGTGAAAGCCGGCAGCATGGACGGATTCATTGGAGCGGCGTTCGGTCTGACAGAGCCGGGCCAGAAGAGCGGCCTCGTCGGCATTGAGGAGCGGGGCGCGTACATCATGGCCCTCGTCGAGCGCACGCTGGACGAGTCGGAGTTCGAAACCCAGCGGGAGAGCATCCGCGCGCGGCTCATCCGGCGCCAGCAGCAGTCGGTTCTCTCCGATTGGGACCGCTACCGTCGCGAGTTCGCCGACATCGTCGACAACCGCGATCACGTCTACACCTACGACTGACGCCAACGAGTCACCCAAACATGAGACAGAGCCGGCCCCGCGCCGGCTTTGTTATGTACCGCCTCCGCCCCCCCTCGACCACGACCCGACAGGTACCCTTTCGCGTACAAACCGGCTCTATCTCTTCTGGGAACGGTGCGACGGCACGCCGTGGCGCGGCACAAGCACTGCCCCGAACGCGAATTCATCTTCACAGGAAGGATAGAAGCGGTGGACGAGCCGATGCCGGGGCGATCCCCCGAACTGCCTGCGGCACATGTTCCCAGCTTGGGTCGGTGTCTGCTACCCCGTGAGCTAACCGTTTTTGCCGGAACGCCGACGTCGTTAGAGGCCCACGACGCTCGTGAGTCGCCGAAGGATCTGCATCGGCGCCTGGCCAGTGGCACGGGGCTTGTTCTCGCGGGCCCCTACGCCTACGTCGACGCCGTCTACCGATATTGCCAGCACTTCGAGCGGCGTCTCGTGGCGCGCGAGGAATTGGCCCGTGTCGACGACAGAGCGCGGCGTAGCGCCGGCTTCGCGGAGATGCGGAGGCAGAGGCTTCATCGGCTGCTCGTGCTTGCACGGGGTAACTCGCTGGTGGACGTGCAGGACGCTCCGGACACGGACGGCCTACAAGACTGGCTCGAAGTGCAAACCGGTGGCGAGCCATTCCTTCTGCCGGTCCGACGGTACCAGCGCATCTTGGCCGACATGCGCCGCGCCGAGGACGGCATCTACATGGACTGCCTGGGAGGGGCGATCACGATCCTGCCGCACGTGTACGTGCCGGCAGACCAGAGCGTACCCGCGATGTTCGCCGATCATGGCGACCTTCTCGCAGGCAAGCGAGTTCTGGACATGGGCACCGGCACGGGCGTGCTCGCGCTACTTGCCGCACGCCTCGGAGCTGCTTCGGTGATCGCCACGGACAGCAACCCGAGAGCCGTCGAAGCCGCACGCCTCAACGTGAAGCGCTTCGCCATGGAGGGAGTCGTACAGGTGCGTGGCCCGGCCGATCTTTTCGCATCGGTAGCGGAAGGGAAGTTCGACGCGATCCTCTTCAATGCACCTTGGATTCAGGGCGAACCGGAGACGCTATACGACACGGCAAATTACGACCCGGGCTTTCGGGTGATAGACGGATTCGTGCGTTCGGCACCGGTGTACCTCGCTCGTGGAGGCACGATCCTGCTGCAATATTCGGACGTCTCGCAGCGCACCGGGGACGGCAGCCTCGACCATCTCCACAGGGTCATGTCGGCGAGCGGGCTCGTGGTCGCGGACGAACGAAGCATAGCCCGCGTAGGTCGAGTCATGGAGACGCGTGAACGCGTCTTCCTCTTCGACGTTCGTCGAATCGGGAGCGGTTAGCCGGCCCACCCCGAGCGCCCTCTGTGTAGGCGCGGGTCGTGTCGGCCAAATCGGTGCGACGGGCTGCCGCGCAGCTTATCTTCCGAATAGTAGCTGTCAGGGCCATTGGAGCAGACGTGGAAGAACTCCAAACACTGATCGCGAACGCCCGATGCGGCGAACCTCGCGCATTCGAGCAACTCGTACGCCGCTACCAGGGCATGGCATGGGGGCTCGCGTACTCGGTTCTGGGCGACTTCCACCTGGCCGAAGACGCCGCGCAAGAGGCGTTTGTCGAGGTCCATCGCCGCCTCGGGGACCTTCGCGACCCCGCCGCGTTCCCGGGATGGCTCAGGCGCATCGTGATATCGCGCTGCACGCGCGCGACGAGAAGGAAGCGAATCGACACCGCGTCGCTGGAATCGACCGGCGAGCCGGTGGCCGGGGGACTTAGCCCGGCGCAATCGGCGGAGCGCAACGACTTACGTGAGCGAGTGCTCGATTCCGTCCGAGCGCTCCCTGAGAAGCAGCGCGTGGCGACGACGCTCTTCTACATCGGCGGGTACTCGCAATCCGAGGCCGCCGAGTTCCTCGAGGTACCGCTGACGACGCTAAAGAAGCGCCTCCACGATGCACGAAAGAACCTCGCAGCGGAGATGACCGACATGGTCGAGGAAGCTCTGAACGAAGGTAGCCCCGGCGACAAGTTCGCCGAGCGCGTGGCCGAAGCTATCGAGGTGTATTCGCGGAAAGGCCCCGAGCACGATCTCATGGCGTCCGACTGGCATCGCACCCGGATGGCCAAGACATCCGAGATCCAACGCATGGGCGAAGACGGCTTCCGTGTCGCTCTCGAGCTTTCGCGCGCGGAGCAGGCATCCGTGCGGCGCGAGGCCGCGATCAACTTCGGTCTATGTGGCGACCCGCGCTCCAAGCCCGAGTTGTTGCGCCTCATGGGCGACCCGAACGGCAAAGTCCGACGCTCCGCCATCAACTGGTACGCCGTGGTGGTCCATCCGTCTGAGGACGTGCACGGCCCGCACAACCTCCACCATCCTGCCGAGTCGGTTGGCGATGGCGTCGAGCGGCTGTTCCCGGCGCTGGACGACGAGATCGTGAAGCACCGATGCGACGTCGTACGGGCGCTGGGCGCGTACGTAGGCCTGGGCGACGAACGGGTCGACGCGGCGCTGACCAAGGCGCTGGACGACGACGTGCACAAAGTCCGGCACATGGCCGCACGCATGCTCGGCATCGAGTGCCCGGGTTGTGGCGTGAAGCCGGAGCCGTTCGAGGTCGCCGAGCGAGAGGAGCGCGAGTGAACGACGTGGCCGCCCCGACCTACGACGAGACGATCGCGTTCTATACGCGTGACGACGTCTCGACCGTGCTGTGGGAGCTCTCGCGCCGCCGTCCGCTGAAGTTCCACTACTACAGCGACGTCGACTTCACCTCGCACGGGCTGAAGGCCAAGGCAATCGGCCTGCACTGCCTCGGCAGCCGCGACGAGTTCCGCGAGCGCGTGCTATCGGCGTCGCGCAGGTTCAGCGACCCCGCCACGAAGTTCTTCCCGTTCTTCGGCATGGGCTCTGCCGCCAATGCGCCCGGACAGGCGGATCGCGTCATCGGATGGGACATGCGCTTCGAGTTCGATTTCGACCTGGCGGCGTCCTTCCGAGCGCTCATTCCGGTGATGGCCGTTCTTGAACACTTCTGTCTGCCGTATCTCGCCAAGTTCTCCGGCCATAGAAGCTTGCACCTCATATTGCCGGCGGAGGCGTTCCCCGAGCGCATGCGCGAGAGTCCGGACAAGTCGGAGTGGATGGCCGCCTTCGAGATGCTCGGCGCTCTGTTCTGCAGAATCGCTCCAGACCTGACGCGCACCGGAGCCTCCCACCTCGCCAAAGACCTGGTTCTGACAGCACCGTACTCCCTGCATCGCTACAACGGCCTCGTCGGCATCCCGCTCTCGCTGAGCGAGGCGATGGACTTCGACCCCGCCAGTGCCGTGATTGAGAGGGTCACCTCCGTATCGTGGCGCCCCGAGTCAATGGAAGCCGGCGACGACCGGCTAGATGAGCTGCTCGCCATCGCTCGCAACGTGGACGGGCCGCGCGCAGCGACTGAGCTGGCGAAGCGAGTGTACCGCGGCGAACAGTGGGACGGGTACATTGCCGACCAGGTCGGCACCGACGCCGAAGGCGACGCGGCATTTCGCGCGCTGATGGTCGGCCTGCCGGCGGTGAACTGCCCGATTACGTCGCTGGAGTCCTCCGCCGAGGTCGCCGAGAGGCTCCCGCAGGCACTCGGGATCGTCGACAGCCCGGAGGCGAAAGGATCGAGGTTCCAGAGGACGATCGGTCAACTGGGTTTCGTCACGGGCCGGGATACGATGCTGTCGATCAGGGAGACGGTCGCTGACGCGCTGGCGGTCTGGGTCCGTGGTGGGCTGGGCCCGGTCGTGCCGTATCTGCTCGCAAAGGCCTCGGACGAGGCGTTGGAAGCCCCGGTCGCTTTCGCCGTGCGGATGCTGTCGTTCCTTCCTGAGCGATCGTCCGACGTGATGCGTTCCCTGGAGGAGACGTGGGACGGGTTGCCGACCGAACCGGAACCGGCGCAGCTCTTCGTCGCACTCGCAGCGGCCGAGCTGATGTCGGCGGGCGGGGTCGGACTTGCCACACCCATGGCGCCAGGCGTGTCCGACGACCGCAAGGTGCTGGCGAACGATCTGCTGAACGCGAGGCCATGGCGCACCGAGGAGCATCCCGACATGGCGGTGAAGGCTCTCGCCGTTTCGTTCGGTCCCGATCGGGTTCGGTCGTGGCTAGGTTCCGCCGGGTCCGGGGAGGGAGTCACCGTCGTCGACGCCGTGTTCGGTGGGAACGAGCGCAAGTTCGTTTACGCGGCCCGCAAGGCATTGCCGACGGACTAGCCGCCGCGCGGAGCGCGGCACGCTTCCCTGGGTGCGCGACCGCACATCCCATACCTTGAAGATGTCGCGATCACGTCGAGCACTCGTATCCAAAGGAACTCCTGTGCACAAGCCACGCATCCTGTGTATGGTAAACCTCGCGCCCTACCCCGAGGTGAAGGATGTCCTCGAAGCCGCCGGCGAGGTCACCTGCCTGCCCGCCGACCAAAACGTCCTTGTCGGGTCGATACCCGGATACGACGCGCTGTTCACGCACGTGCATACACGGCTCAACCGGGAGGTCGTCGATCGTGCGGACCGGCTCGTCGCCGTCGCGACGCCCACCACCGGCACCGACCATCTCGATCTCGAACTTGCCCGTGAGCGCGGCATCGAGGTGCTGTGCATCAAGCACGACTACGACCTGCTGGAGACGTTCACCGCGACGGCGGAACTCGCGTGGGGGCTGCTGATCGCCTGCATGCGCGCACTCCCGGCGGCGGTTGCCCGTGCCCACGCCGGGCACATGGACCGCGACTTGTTCACCGGGCATCAGCTTTCGGGCAAGACGCTCGGTATACTCGGCTACGGCAGGCTCGGGCGGATGGTGGCCGACTACGGCAACGCGTTTCGCATGCGAGTGCTTGCGTGCGACCTGAAGAGCATCGACGCGCCGAACGTCGAGCAGGTGGATTTCTACCGACTGGTGCGCGAGTCGGACGTGCTATCGCTGCACGTCCATCTAACGCCGGAGACAACGGGCATCGTCGACGCGACCCGGATCGCGACAATGAAGCCGGGTGCCGTCATCGTCAACACTGCGCGCGGTGCGCTGATCGATGAAAACGCGCTGGTCGACGCGCTCGAATCGGGGCATCTCGGCGGCTTCGGCGCCGACACTATCTGCGACGAGTGGGACGAGAGCCTGGCCGAGCACCGGCTGGTCCGGTACGCAGCAATGCACACGAACGCCATCATCACCCCGCACATGGGCGGGTCGACGTACGAGTCGAACCGCGACGCGCGGATGTTCGCGGCGAAGAAGCTGGTGAACTTCCTCGACAGTCGGTTCAACTCGCAGCCATGAGGGAACAGGCGCCCGTGCAGACCGCGCCGTTCGAGATTCGCGAGTTCCGTCGTTCCGATGAGCAGGGGGTCGTCGAGGTCGAGAACGCGGCGTTCCCGGACAACCCCACGAGCGTCGACGAGCTGCGCTCTGCCGACAAACGGCGCGGAGCCACCACGGGGTCGCGGCGTTTCGTGGCCGAGACCGACGGGCGCGTCGTCGGGTATGCGGAACATCGGCGGTCGGCCCTCTCCGAGTCGTGCCGGCAGATCGACCTGGCGATCTCGGTGCATCCGGGGCATCGGGAGAGAGGCATCGGCTCGGCGTTGTACGACCGGGCGTTCCGGTCGACGCGAACGTTTTCGCCCGAGAGCCTTCGCGCATGGACCAGGAACGACCTAGCTCGGAGCATATCGTTCCTTACAGGCCGCGGTTTCGAGGAGGTCTGCCGCACGTGGGATTGCAGGCTCGACCTTGCCGGCTTCGACGCGACGCCGTACGACCGACTGATGCGGAGACTCGCCGAGAGCGGCATCGAAATACGAACGGCGGCCGACTTGCACGCCGACTCGTGCCGCGACCGACGCATATACGATCTGCACAACGCGATCCAAGCGGACGTTCCCCGCACCGGACCATACGTTCCCGACCCGTTCGATTGCTTCGTCGAGCGCAACCTGGGCCCCGACTGCGGTCCGATCTTCGTCGCGCTCCGGGGCTGCGAGTACGTGGGCCTCCACGTGGTGACGCCTCGGTCGGAGGGGTCCGTCTACTACGTGAGCCTGACCGGCGTGCGCGCGGATAGCCGGCGGTCGGGGATCGCGACCGGTCTCAAGGTAGCCGGAATCTCGTGGGCGCAGGCGCGGCTCCGCGGCGGCGCCAGCGACATTCGTTGGATGAAGACGTTCAACGAGTCGAGCAACGCGGCAATCATCGCGCTGAACGAGCGCCTGGGTTTCGTCCGTCGCTCGGCAACGATAGACTTCGTGAAGACACTCTAGTCGCCCCGATGCAATAGCGACCCCATGGAGGCCCGCAATGTCCGACGACCGCACCCGCATCCCAGTGATTCTGGACACCGACATCGGAGACGACATCGGAGACGACATCGACGACACCTGGGCGCTGGCGATGCTGCTCAAGTCCCCGGAGATCGACCTGAAACTCGTCGTGACGGACTACGGCAATACCACCTTTCGCGCGAAGATCGCCGCGAAGCTGCTACAGATCGCCGGTCGGACGGACGTGGGCGTCGGCATCGGCGTGCCCGGGGGCGACGGGGTCGGGCCGCAGGGGCCGTGGGTCGACGGCTACGACCTGGACGCATACTCCGGCGCGGTTCACCAGGACGGTGTTGGTGCGCTCATAGAGGCCATCATGTCGGCGCCCGAGCCTATCACGCTCGCCTGCATCGGGCCGATGCCGAACATCGGTGTCGCGCTCAGAAGGGAGCCGCGCCTCGCCGAGCACGCGCGGTTCGTCGGGATGTACGGCAGCGTCCGGAAGGGCTACGGCGGGGCAGCCGAACCATCGGCCGAGTGGAACGTCCGTGCGGACGTAGCAAGCTGCCGCGCGGCGTTCACCGCACCGTGGGACGTGACGATCACGCCCCTCGATACGTGCGGAATCGTTACTCTGTCCGGCGAGAAGTACGCCGCCGTCCGCGACTGCCGGGACCCGGTCGTGCGCGCGCTGATGGACAACTATCGCATCTGGTGCCGCGGACGCGACGACGACCCCGAAGTAGCCAGCTCGACCCTGTTCGACACGGTTGCCGCGTATCTTGCGTTCACCGACGAGTTGGTGACGATAGAGCGGCTCGGCATCCGCGTCGGCGACGACGGCATGACGCTCGTGGACGATGAGGCCAAGCGGATCGACTGCGCGATGGAGTGGAAAGACCTCGCCGCATTCGAGGATTTGCTGGTCGCACGGCTCATACACGAACGCGCGTGACATCCGCGCAGCCTTCTACCTCAGCAGCACCATACGTCGAACGCTCACTGCGTTCCCATTCCCCAAGCGATACAGATACACCCCGCTGCTGACGGCTCTGCCGCGCGAGTCGGTCCCGTCCCAGACGACCTCATGGTAGCCCAGGGCAACCGCACCGTCGAGCAGCGTCCGCACCAACTGACCCGACACGCCGTGCACCGTCAACCGGGCGACTCAATCGCGCGCGATGGAGTACCGGATCGTCGTCGTCGGGTTGAACGGGTTCGGGACGTTCTGCGCCAGGCCGAACTTCGCCGGACGAACCTCGACGACCTCGGTCGCGCCTTCGCTGAACTCGGCCTCGACAATCCGAGGGGCATCCGCCAGAGGCCCGTCGAGCCGGAGCAGCACCGGGTTGTCGTCTGTCAGACGAACGAACGCCACGCGGAGCATCAAGCCTTCCCGCTTCGCGGCGAAATGGCCGGCCCCGACGCGACGACTGCCGCATCGCTGGGCAGCGCAAACGTCATCTGACCGTCCATCACGCCGCGGCCGTCAGCTACCAGCGACCAGCCGTCATCCGTGGCGACCCACGTCAGCGCGAGCGGCGCAGCGGCTGTGGCGGGCCGCGCGGCCGAGCCGCCTTCGACAGGAAACAGCAACTCAGGATCGGTGGTCTTGCGCAGTATCCACCACGCGTCGTATCCCGACGTGTAGCCGTTGCCGGATACGTCGGCGTAGAACTCGGGCACCGGCGTCACGAGGCCGACGACAGACTGCAGCACAAGCGACGCATCAAGAGCGGTAACCGAGCCGTTCCTGCTCGCATCGCCGTAGGGCGCTTGCCAGAATGCGGCGCCGATGTCGGCTCGCGTGCCGTCCGGGTCCGGGGCGCTCTCAGGATCGCCGGCGTCGATGCACGGCGAGCCGGCCTGCAGCGTGTAGTCGCCGTTTGCCGCGTCAACGAACAGCGGGTCGGCATCGATGTTGCCGGTGCCCGCGTAGGCGCCCTGTATGTCGGAGAAGGTGGCTGCGACAGTGCCGCTCGACACGTGAATCTCGTCCGGGCTGTCGCTCCAGAGGATGCAGTCTGTCATAGTGACGCTGGCCCCGGCTGACACCCGCGCTCCGCCGCTGGTGTCACCGTACGCCGCGTTGCCGATGATCGTACAGTTCGTCAGCGTCGTGGTGGACAGGATGCTGCTGAAGATCCCGCCACCCGCATAGGCGGTGTTGCCGGCAATCACACAATTCGCCAACGCTGCCGCCGAGCTCTCGGTTGAGACACCGCCGCCGGGGCCGTCGGCGAGTACCGAATTTCGGGAGATCTCGCAGTGTTCCATCGTGATGCTAGAACTCTCACTGTACAGCCCACCACCTGAGGCCCCGCCGGTGACTTGGTTGCCCTCGATCACGCAGTATGCCAGCGAAACAGCCGATCTCTCGAGGCTGGCGATGCCACCCCCATTGTACAATGCAGTGTTGCCGGTGATGTTGCTGTGGTAGATTGCGAGGTCCGACCCGCTGACGCACAAGGCGCCGCCACGGTAACTCGGTGCAACACCGTGCGCATGCCCGCCGCTCAGACGTGCGAAAGAGATCGTGCTGCTGTCGCCGCCGGAGATCCGTATGCCACCCCATTCGGCCGCCGTTCCCTTGATGAAGCGGATCGAATCGGTCTCCGTGCCGACGGCATGAAGCGCGCCCTGGATCACGAACTGCACGTCGGCGTCGAACACCACGTCGACTCCCGGCTCGATGGTGAGGGTACTGGCCGTTGGTACTGTGATCGCCCCGGTTACGTGGTAGGCACTGTTCGCAGCGGTCCAGGTAGTTGTGTTGGTAGTGCCACTCACGTTAAGGGCATGTGCCGGAGCGAAGAGCACGACCGCTACTAGCGCGGACAGAAGGACAAGAACGCAACGATGGCGCATCGTACGCCTCCGGGTGACGATCCAGGCTGGAACGGCTGTACGCCTGCAAATGTATACTCACGTGGCAACGGGGCAAGCGAGGCGCAATGTCTGCACGTACCCGTCCGGGATCCGTCACGCTACCGCTTCGTATCGTCCTCCGTCAGCGCCATCATCGCCGCGAGCGTCGCGCTCCCCGTCATCAGTCGTTCGCGCACGTCATCGCGATCCGCCAGGACCGCTTCGAGGCACTCGGCGATGTCTCGCTTCCACCAGTTGAGCAGGCGGTACGGCCGACCTCCCGCGTAGTACGTCGCCGGGTAGTTCGGGTCGGCGTCTATGGCGGCGTGGTAGAGCGCCATCGCCTCGTCGACCATCGCGACGATCCCGGCGGCGAGGCCCTCCAAAGCCTCCGTGTCGGCCTTCAGCACGTGCGCGGTGTGATACGCGGTCGATAGCAGGCACGAGAGTCGGTGCGCTCTGTGAACGTACGCGATCCGCTCCTTGACCCTCGGCGTCTGTGCTACGGCGTCGGCGGCCTCGACCAGCCCCAACGAACGCTCGAAGTAGCGCAATGGGCACTGAAGCTGCAAGTGAATGTTGTTCCGCCCCTCGAAGAACTTGCCCTCGCGACGATACTCGCCCCAGTTTGGGTCGAGCCACGGCTCCTCCAGCGACTCGTAGAACGCTTTCATCTCTGGCGCCGCCTCGGCGAACATGCTCTCGTACCACTCGTCGAGAACCGTTCGCGCGTCGAGCGACAAGTCCCACAGCAGCCGCGTCGTCATGTAGAGCTGCGGCCCCACGTGCGCCCAATGGGGATACGTCTCGCAGTAAAAACCCTTCACACCGACAGTCGGCAGATACGGAAGCGTCCGGGCGACGATACTCGGGTAGTAGCGCGGCATGAACCAGCCGAGGCCGTGGTAGTCGTACACGGCCAGGTTGTGCGCTGCGTCCGACCATCGCTCTAACATCTCGCGATCGCGTTGTTCGTACGCCTCGTCGAAGTACTGACTCGAGTCCTGCGTCAGGTACACGACTACGTTCCGCGGCAGCTTCCGGATGTCGCGCGGTGGAAGCTCGGTCATCCAATACGCGTACGCGCTGACGTAGCGATCCGGGTGGCTGTCAAGCAACTGGGTCGCGACCGCCTCGATGTAGCTGAAATAGCTGTCCGAATGCATCTTGCGCCCGCGGAACTCGCCCATGCCGGAGTTCAACTCCTCGCATGACGGGCACTCGCAGTAGTTGCTGCCGTCGTTGGCGCACAAGCTGAACGTCGGAGCCGCGGCGTGTTCGTCGAAGAACTCGCGGACGGTGTCGACCGTGATCCGCAGGACGTCCGGGTTCGTGAAGCAGGGCTGGATGTCGGTGTGCGCATCGGTATCGGGGACATCGCGCTTCCCGTCGCGCATGCGGTAGTATTCAGGACGGTCGCCGTACTTGCTCGGCGGGAACACGCGGAACAGGTTGTGGCCATGGCCGTAGAGCGGCGGATGCCCCTCCTTGTCGCTTCCGACGTCGACCCGGTTGCGCCGCAGCCACGTCGAGTTGTTCCCGCTGAACACGCGGAACGGATAGGACGGGCGCTCGACGCGGTCGATCGCCTCGACGGTTACCGTCCGCCGCTTGGGGATCTCCTCGAACAGCAGGTCGGCCATGCCCCACGAAACGCCCAGTTCGTTCGAGAGCAGATCGTAGATGCCGTGCGACAAGCCCAGCATGGCCGGCGCGACAATCGAGAGGCGCGTTCCGGACTCGGCCGACACGATCCGGTAGCCGTTGAGGGGCAGATCGTCCGGCAGCAGCCCAGCCTCCTGGGCGAGATCCGTGGCACCCAGGTGCAGTTGCGCCGCCGCGCCCTCCGGCGCGTCTTTCGTGGCGATGGGCAGCGCCGCGCCGCCCATCGCCGCGATGACGCGAACCAGGTCGCGTACCGCCTCGTGCCCTGGTTCGACATCGGCCGCGAGCACTACCACCGCTCGCGGCCGACCATCCTCGACAAGTGTGACGCTATCGTTCGACATACCGGCCCCAATCTTCGGCTCAAGTCCGACTGGCGCATCGCAGGCGATCTACAGG
>CAZSJP010000047.1:0-13147 GCA_964606675.1 uncultured bacterium | reverse complement strand
GCCCCAAAACCAACCCCAGTCAAAGCCACACATCACGGGATCACGATTGTTGATCGTGAAATCCGTGAAGCCATAGTCCAGGAATAGGGCTTCGATCTTCACCCTCATGGCTGCTTTGCCAAGGACTTGTGGAGCATCCGGCGGCAACTGAACGTAGTTCTCATCGATCAAGGCGAGATAGGCCTCCGCATCCGCGGCGTTACACGCCGCGGCATAGTCTGTCGCAAGCTGGACTGCGGCCGCTTTGAAAACGGCTTCGTCATCGGCCGATGGGCTGGTGATCTTGTCGCTACAACCCACAAGTGCAACGACGATGACGCTGGTGACCATGCCGCTGGTGATCCAGTACATTAACCGGCTTCGCATTTTCCTTCCTCCTGTGCGTGTGTGCGGATTGCCCGTTCATCCCGGCCCAAGTCCGCACAACACGAGGCTCATCATGGCGATACGAACGACCGCCTCTTTGCGTTCTGCTGTGCCGCTGCAGCGGGGATCCCTTCCACTGCATGCTGTTTTCGGCGAGCGCCCCATCCAACGAGAGCAAGCTGCGTCAGTAGGTCGGTCTGGTCGAGGTGCTCGCGGAACTCGTTGCCCATCCACACCCCCTCTCCGCTGTTTCGTGCCATCAGCTGCCGCGTGGTTGCGAGCAGCTCGCCTGCCTGTTCCCGTCGCCGACCGTGTTCTCCGACCGGGCTGCTGGCCCTCGACGCCGCCGCACGCCGCGCCCGCTCAACGGGAACGAGTGAATCGAGCGGGCGCGGCAACGACCGAGGGGTCGTGGGGACGTATCGTTGCGAGTGACTCCAGCGCGATCGGGCCGGTCGAGGCCCCGTCGCCTGAATCGTGATCGCTTCAACTGCGATCTCCGGACATCACCCTCGGTCCGAACTCGCCACAAACCTGCCGCGAGATAGAGAGCGCGGATCGCGGCGATCGTATACCTACTAGACGAACAGAGCGAGGCCATATGCGCAAATTCGGTGCAATTCTACCCGGGGGGGGGTAGAAGCGAATCGCGTGTAAATCCTTCACCGCTCTCCGGGAATGTTGCATCGAGGGTTTGAGTGAAGGCGCGGCGGCCCGTGAGGGATCTACCGATCGCGCTGAGGTGGCACGATCGGTGGGTCGGGTGTAGGGGAAGATGGCGTCAGGGCGTCGCGTCGTCTGCTAGCGACCACAGGATGTGCTTCCCTGGGAACCCCTTGAGTTGGCAGTTCGGGTGCAGCGACCATGCCATGCTGCGGTAGTGCTCCGGTCCGAACCGTTCGAGAAGCTCCTTGAAGCCTTCGCTCACCCAGATCCCGGACGGGTCGGCCTTCTCGAGAATCTCGGCAGGGCATGCAGTGAGGCGTCCGAAGGGGTCTTCGCCCTCAATCTCGATCGAATCTACATGGATTGCGGAAAGCAGCCTGATCCCATCCGCCTCGGATTCTCGACGGTATTCCCGAGTGAACTCAAGTGCCTCGGTCGGTGTATGGAACGCGATCGACGCGCGCCCGCCCTCGTCGCGGATCGTGAGGCCGTTGTGCCGTTCAGTGAGGTCTCGCAGCCGCTGTGCGTGTCGGGCGCGCTTGCGGCGGACGCGCTGATTCCCCTCAAGTCGATCGGACAAGACGGATCGGTCGGCCACGTCGACGCAGACGAGCGACGCGAGCGCTCTCGGTCCTCCCGCCCATGACGCGAAACGGCGCTCGAAAGTGTCGCTCCCGGCAATACGGGGCGAGGCGTATGGCTCCGGCGGCGCAGGTAGCGCGACCTCCTCTTCGACGGCGCCGAGCCGCTTGAGTCCGGTGATGTCGGCGTCGGTCAGACCGGTGGCGCCGGTGACGTTCATCTTCTCGTAGGGCCGTATGTGCGGCAACGTGTTGATATGCGATCCCGTTCGAGCATCCCACACGCCGGTGCCCATGCCACAATCCAGTCGCGTGATGAGCGTCAGGCCGTCGCCGCTGAGTGAGTGGGCGAGACCCGCGATCTCGCCTTCGGTGACTCGGACCGCGGTTCCGGTGCCTACATCCCAGGCCGTTACGGTGTTCCAGCGGACGGTCACGGCCCGACCGGCCGAGTCGAAGCCGACGAACGCCGCTTCCGGTTCGTCCAGCAATCGACTGCCAGAGACAACATCCCACACACGAGTCGCGCGACGGCCGGAAGGCATGAAGAAGGATGTGCCCAGCGCGTTCCCATCGGGACTGAACGCGATAGCCCTCCACAGCCAGAATCGATGTTCCTCCTCACCTTCGAAGGTGCGAATCGACCGTCCCGTGTCGACATCCCAGAGCAGTATGACTGTCCGCCCGTTCCGGCTCGACAGACCCGCCATGAGTCGGCCGTCGGGGCTGAACGCGAGACCCAGCGAGTGCCATCGGAAGGCCCTCACAAGCTCGCCCGACCCGACGCTCCATACCGTAACGGGACACTCCCCGCCGGAGTCGAGCGTGTGTGCGGCGACGCGCTGACTGTCGGGAGAGAAGGCCAGATGCGCAACAACGTGCGGCGCACGGATGTGCGCGACGCACTTCCCGGATTGCATCTCCCACAACCTGAAGCCCCCGCCCTGAGTGTCGGCGGCCGCAACGAGATCCCCGTCCGGGCTGAACACAACGTCGTTGGGCAGCCGGTGGGCCGAAGACACCAGTCGCCCCGGGTCTGCAACGTGCCCGGCGGTTGCACCATCGTCCCACGCCCTATTCGCCAGCGGTGGGTTGTACGGCCCGTCGTCTCCGGGTTCTCTCGGACCCGCCTCCAGGACGCGTTTGCTTACCGCCGCCAAAGGCGCCTCGCGCCGGAGCACCCTCTCGATCCGGCCCCGTTCGGTACTCCAGAGGAAGACCTCGCCATAGTCGCCACCGACCGCCAGATGCCGCCCATCCGGGCTTATACCGGCTCTGACGTCGTACCGGATGAGATTTCGGTGGCCAAGAAGCTCGCCGATGCACTGGCCTTTGTCTACGTCCCAGACCCGGACCACGTCCGGATCCTCGCCGGTGACAAGCGTTGCCCCATCCGGACTGAACGTAGCTGCCCAAGCGGACCCGATGCCTTTGTTCAGGCTCCTCACAGGCTCCATCTTCGCCAGGTCCCACAGCCAGATGACGTCTTCCGTGTCTGTGCCGGCGGCAAGTCGCCCGTCTGGTCCGAGAGCCAGTAGGAACCAGGCGGTTCTGCCTCGTTCGGCACCGGTCGCCCAGTCGACGAACGAAGTAGCCGACTCGGCCCAGTCGGAGATCGCCAGCGTCGTACCGTCTGCGCTGAACGCCATGCGATGAGGCACGAGCCCTTCGAATGTTCGGAGGCACTCCTCGGTCCGTATGTCCCACACTCGGACGATTCCGTCGTTGCTGCCGGTCGCGAGGATAGAGCCGTCCGGGTGGAATGCCATGCCCTCCTCAGTGAGCGTGTCTCCGTGGCCCTCGAGCCGTGCGACGCACGTTTTGCGCGGCAGGTCGTACACTCGCGTAACGAAATCCGCGTCGCTCAACGCGAATAGAACGCCGTCGCGGCTGATGTCGCCCGTGCACACAACCGGCGACGCGTACTCGAACACGAGCCGGCCTGTCCTGACGTCGCACACCTGGTTCAGCCATCGACGACCGGGCGCCTGGGCACGCATGACATCGCCGCCGACGATGCCGCCGTTCTCCCCAGCCTGCTGTGAAACTAAGCCGTAGAGCCGGCCGTCCGATGCGTAGGCCGCGTTTCTGAAGCCGCCCGTCGGTGGGGGCGTGCGAGCCGGCGCTCCCTCGGCGCCATCGGCGGTGAAGACATGCTCCAAGCCTGGCGCTCTCAGCACGCTGATGCTGCCGAAGCTGCTCATAGCGATTTCCGTGCCCTCGGGGTGGTACCCCAGCCAGTTGATCCCTCCGTGTGCCCGCAGAAACGCACTCTCGACGAAGTTCGCGCGGGCGAAGTCGGACCCGTTCACGCGCACTGTGGTGAAGTCGGCCTGCCTCACCGGCAGATGGGAGAAATCCCAGCCGACCACCTCTCCGTAGAGATGCGCCACGAGATTGAGGATGTTTCCTGCCGCGTAGCCGTTGGGCCGGGCGCGACCCGCGCGAAGCGACTCGATGACGTCTCGGAGCGTCTGCTCCACCGCGCTCTCGCCAAGTTCCTGCACGACACCGTCCGCCACCCGCTCCAAGATGAGGCGCCGCTGGACGTCCTGGATATACACCTTCGCGGTGGGCAGGATCAGCGCGTGCGCATCGAGTACGGACACGCTTCCCGCCGCAATTTCCTGAACGGACTCCTCGACGATGCGATCCGTGACGTACTCAGTGATGACGTTCTGCAGTCCGAACGCCTCGCCGCTTCGTTCCACCAGCGAGCGGAGACGCAGCGAGTTCAGCGCGTCCAGCACTTTGGCGGCAGTCACTTGCGCCCCCAGTAGTTCGCCCAGGTACTCGGGCGTGCTCGGCTCACGCGCGATTGCCAGCCAATACATCACGTCGCGTTCCAATGGCGACAGGCGTTCGAACTGCAGGTCCAGCACGTCGCGCACGTCCTCGAACAGCGGGAGCCCCGCCGCGAGGAAGCGCCGCAGATCTCCGCTGAACAGGCTCTCGACCTTGTCCGCGACCAGCTTCAGGGCGAGCGGGTTGCCGGAATAGTGTCGGACGAACGTAGACAGGTCGTCGTCGGAAGCTCGGATGTCCACCAGCTCTGTGAGCGTCTTGGCCGTGCCTTCGTCCATCCCCTTCAGCTCGAGTGTCCGCTCCGCCGTTCCTCGCACGTTCCTCACTCGCGCGAGGTCGCGAGGCTCTTCTCGGCTCGTAATAACCAGTGTGCTTCGGTGCGCGCTCTCACCGATACGATGGAGGAGTTGTCCGTAGGCCTCGTACCCTGCACGAAATCTCCCGGTGGCGCCCGGCTCGAGGACCCCTTCGACGTTGTCCAGCACAATCAGGCATCGATGGCGGTCGAAGTACGACATCACGCGTTGTAGCTGATGGTCGACGTCGCCGGGGCGCGGTGTGGCGAACTCTCCGTAGAAGCATCCGATCAGGTCCGCCAACACGTTCTGCGGCGGTGGCGCGTTGACGAGCGAGCGCCAGACGATGCACTCGCAATCGTTTGCCATGCCGCGCGCGAACTGAGAGACCAACGCGGTCTTGCCGATGCCGCCCATGCCCAGAACCGCGACCAGCCGCGCCCTGTCCTCCACTGCCCAAGTACGGAGGCGATCCAGCTCGGCCTGCCGTCCGACGAAATCGGGCGTGTCGGGCGCATCGCCCCAGTCTGCTTTGCACGGGCTGTCGTCCTCGATCCCGGTAACATGGGACAGGATCGTCTCGACGTTCCTTCCGAACTGCTCCTTTTCCGCGGAAGTGAGTGTATCGCGTATGTGCTCGATTCCTGCCGACAACAGGCGCTCGAGGGCGTCGCGATAGTGGCGCTTGCCGACCAATTCCTGAACCGCTGAACGGATCTGCTCATGGTCGTCGTGGCTCTCGCTCGTCCGCCTCGGCAGGGCGCCCTTCAGCTTCTGACGTGCGGTTCGGAGGCGGCTTCGCACCGTCGACTCCGGCAGATCCATGATCTCCGCAATGTCGTGGTAGGAAAGGTCGTTGAGGTAGTACATCAGTACGACGTCGCGGTACGCCATCGGTAGCCGACGCACGGCCGATGAGACATCGCCCGAGAGTGTCGCTAGCGGGATATCCGACTCGACGGACGGAGGCGTGGCGCCGTGCTCGTCGACCAAGGGCGTGTGTCGTCCGGAATCGCGTATGCGGCTCAGCGCGTGCCGTTGCACGATGCGTCGGAACCAGCTCCCGAACTGCTCCGGATTCTGCAGATCGTTGATCGACGTGAAAGCCGTCAGGAATGCGTCCTGGGTAACGTCGCTCGCGTCGTGCGTGTCACCTACGTACGAGAGCGCCGTCGCGAGCGCGGTCTGCTCGTACGCCTGCACAAGCCCGGCGAACGCCTCGTTGTCGCCGTCGAGGCAACGCTGCACCAGTAGTGCGTCCTCTGTCCGCTGCTGAGGCTTCACCACGAGCTCCCCTTGTCGCTCTGGCTTGGCATGGAACGGCTGCACTGCGTTGCCCGCGTGCGGTGGGTGTACGACAGGCGGCACCTGGCTCACTTCAGATGGTACCGGATGCGCATGCGCGAACCAAGGCGAGGGGGTGCTGGTGGGTGAGACCCGTCGGCCCTCCATCACTTGAACCCGAAGACCACCGGGAACACGAACGCCACGACAGCCGCCCATCCGGCATAGACGGGCAGGTACGCCATCTGCCACGTCTCCAGCGGCCGGAAGTCTGCCCTCCGTGCGATGAAGCGCGTGTAGTGCACGGCCAGCCCCGTCAGACCGACGAACAGAACGACGTTCTCGCCCAGAGCGGCCACCTTGTTCGGGCTGAAGCCGAAAGACGACAGGCGCGAGACTATCGCCGAGAGCGCAATCGTGTCGACCAGCAACGCCGTCGCGATCAGAGCCAGACACGCGACGTCGAACATGCCGGGGCTCTCATCGGGGTTGCGGGCGGAGATCGTATAGAGAACCACCCCGAGAACCAGGGCCAGCAGGAGGTCGAATCCTATCAGGAACTCTCGCTCTGTGTACGGGCTCTTCCCCAAGACGGTCATCGCGCCGAGGAACGAGAGCATCGTAACGAGGAAAAGCGGGCCGAAGATGCGCGCAAGCACTGGCGCCATGTTCTCCACCACGCTCTTCTTCGCTTCGACCAGGTACGCCGCGACGACGATCGAGCCGAGGCCGCCGTATACCGCCAGGTACTCCTGGCTGAAGGAGCCAATGTCGACGTCGATCGTGAGGAAGATCAGGGTCGTGATCCCGACGAGTACCACGCCGCCACACAATATGAGCACCGAGTAGATGAACGCCTCGCCTGAGAACCGAACAAAGTCCATGCGCCGAGCAGTCTCGCTCCATCGGAGCCCGGTGTACGCGACTCCGACGACCAACCACAGAGCGATGGGCAGATGAATGCCGGCGAGTATGAGCGTGTGTCCAGGTGGGCGAAACGGGTACAGGTTAACGGCCGCCGCGGCGGCAAGGAACGGCACGAACAGCAGCAACGGTCGCAGACCGGCCATGCCGCGCTTCCATACGAAGTATGCTACGACCATCGGCAGCACGAAGAGACTGAGATTCTTGAAGTAGAACAAACCGTCTTCGCCGAACATGTGCGTCCCGAACAACTCGGGGATCTTCGCCAGCGTTCCCGCGATCAGGCAGAGAACGACGACGAGCAACACCTCTCTCCGGTTAGCCTTGGCCGCCTCTGGCTCCGGCGGCGTCAGGACTAGCTGCTTCCATAGCCTCTCGGTGGCGAGCTTGGCGAACTCCCCGGACACCGACGCGGCGCTGCCCATGCGCTTGACAGCGATGAGGAAAGCCTCGTCGTCGGACAGCCCCGTGTCGATCAGACCGGCGATCTCGTCGCGAAGGTGGCTCTCCAATTCCGCCACGTCGCTCTCGCCAAGCGACCCCGCTCGCCGCAGATGGTCCGTCCACAACCCTATCTGCCGTTCCAGATCAGACATGATTCCCCTCGCTTCCGTTCTTGGCCGGAACGCGGCATTCGGTGCTCGAGTTGCGCCCGGTCACGTTTCCCACAGCTTGCGTAGCGCTCCGTCGACCAGATCCCACTGCCTCCGATGCTCTGCCAGTTCCTGCCGCCCAAGCTCTATGATGCGATAGTACTTGCGCCGTCTGCCGGATGAGGCCGTCTGCCAGAACGACTCGACGTATCCCTGCCGTTCGAGTCGGTGAAGGACCGGGTACAGCATTCCGTCGGTCCACTGCAGCCGGTCGCCGGAAAGCTCACGCACTCTCTTGATGATGGCGTACCCGTAGCTGGCCGACTCGTCCAGTATCGATAGGACAAGCGGCGTCGCCGACGCGGCAACGAGGTCTTTGGCTATCGCCATGGTCGGCCTCCGGTATGCATAGAGATATTATACATAGCGGCACGATGTATTGCAAGTCCGACGAGCCAAGCTCGGCATAGACCCGGCCGACAACACTCCGGTGTTCGAACCGCACTCCCCGTCAGACGGGTACCGCCTCGCCACCGACCTGCACGACGTTGCCTGCCGCGTCGGCCTCGAAGAACAGCGCCCGCTTCTCGGCGCCGGACGACCCGACCGTGATGGCTCGTACGTGCCGAATCGACGCCTCGCACGGACTGTGGCTGTGTCCGCTGACGGCAAGCGTCACCTTCGGCTCGGCGAGTAGGACCTCGCCGATAGCTCGCGATCCCAGGAACGCATCGGTGAACCGGTCCACGCCGCCGGGAGGCGAGTCCTTGTCGTCGCGTGGTGGCAGCAACTCCGTGAATGGCAGGTGGTGCGTCACCGCGACGATGCTCGTCGACTCGTCCCGTACCGTCTGTACGTCGTTGCGGAGCCGATCGACGAGCATTCGCGTGAAGCTTTCGTCGTCATGCTCCCACTTGATGAACCGCCCGTCGTTCCATATCGCCCGTGGGCGTCCGTCCTCTCCAGGCATCAGCTTACGCTCTAGCCAGCGCTTGGGGATGCCGTGGCCCTCGGTGAAGCTGTAGTCGTACCAGCCGATGGAACCGACCAAGCCGATACTGACCCCTCCGACAGGTTCGAGCATGGCGGGCGCGTGGTCGAAGCGGAGAAAACCGCCAAGCTCGCTCGACCTGGTGAAGAGTCGTTCCCAGATCGTGTACGAATCGGCGGACGTCTCGCCGCCGCGGCTCCAGAGGTCGTGGTTTCCGGGGATGACGTACTTGCGGGCGGTGGCTTTGGCGAACAGACGAAGGCACGCCACCGTCGATAGCGGGTTGGCGATGGCCACGTCGCCGGCGATGACTATCACGTCGGGGTCTCGCTGGATGATACGGTCGGCGAGCGATTCGGTAGCCGCATCCTCGTTCGGATTCTTGCCGTAGTGGAGGTCTGCGGTTACGGCGATGCGCACGCGGGACCCTCAGGCGACGCGGATCGTGGCGTTACGACCCGCCGGCCGTCGATTCGCGCGATGACTCGAGCGCGCTGGCTGCTTCTTCAAGCCGGTCGGAGAAAGCGGCGAGTGCGTCGGCGATGCCCAGAAGCTCGTTCGCCGGCGGTGCGGGCGAGGCTTGGTTTGCTGCTGTCCGATGGCGGTCGGCTTCGCTTCTGGCGTTGGCCGCGATGGCACGTATCCTGCCCGCCGAAGCGGCGACGTAGTCCGTGATCGTCTGCCCCACTGAGAACGATTCGGTTCCTGCGGGCAGCCAAACGGCTGCTGCGCGGGATTGCTCCAGAGCTTGCCCGACCTGCCGGACGATAATAGCACGCAGAGTGTCCAACAGGACTGTCTGCGAGGCGGCGATTCCGCGACGGAGTTTCTTATAGTCGCGGACCCCCTGAGGCAAGTCGTCTGCATCCTCGATGAGACCCCCTACGAGCGATGTGAAGTCGGCGATCCGCTCCTCGAACGCCCCGACCTCGGTGTGCACCTGGGTCATCCGGGTCTTGAACGCCATGTATTCATCCAGACGAACCGAATCGGCCCGCTCGTCGGTAACCTTTCGCCAATGCGGATCCCACTCGCTGAAATCGGGTATCTCCGGCATGGGTACCGGAGGCACGTCCGGAACGCCGCTCAGCGCGGTCTTCCACTCGGCTGGGAGCGTGTCGGCCACGGCAGACGCCTTCTGAGCCGCGGTATCGAGCATGGCCGCTGCCCGACCAAGTTGCCTCAGCCCGTCGCGTGCCAGCCGTCGCGATATCCCCGCGTCCAGCCAGTCTTGCCGGCGTTGCCACTGCAGCCGCTGCCCGACCCACGTCTCGGGTCGGACCGATCGGGCGGCGGCTGTCGCCTTCCCGTGCGCGGCGTAGAATCCGTGCGGGCCGTAGATGAAGGGGCGGAACGCCTCGTTGACGAGCTTCTGCTCCAGGGTGAAATCGAAGAACGGGTCGGCCATTCTCGCGTCCTGCTCGGTCAGGTTCGCGGCCTGTTCCCACAGGAGCGGAATGGCTTTGCCCGACCACTCGGCTGCTTGCTGCTCAAGATACAGCGCTTGCAGGGCCTCTTCTCGAGCGACGAGGGCGCTTCTGGCGTCGGGTATCTTCTCCAGCCGCTCTCGCGCCTCCCGCATCCACTCGTCAACGTCTTCGTCGCCGACGCCGTCGGCGAACCCGAGCGAGTCCTCGAGTACGATCATGCGTTCGTATTCGCTCTTGGCTTGGTCCAACATCTGGGCGGACAGGTTCAGGTGTCGGATCACTCGGGCCAACGCGCCGGTCCCGGCGTCGCGTTCGGCGATGACGTCGAGTTCGCCGACGTCCCACTCTTCGAGCACGCGCGCTCGGAGAAACAACGCCTCGAATGTGGCGCGCGCGTAGCCGATATTCGCGACTCGCGCGTATTCCTCGCGCGCCTGCCGCTGAAGCTCCCATCGTTGCGCGCTGTCGGGCGAGTAGGTCTCCCAGCCCAGCGGTATGTCGCGGAACTCAAGGTGTGTCAGGCCGGCCAACCCGAGCGCCGCGTGCGACGCGTACGTGACGCCCAGAGTGCGGTGGTCGCCGTCGAGGCCGTCGAACGTGAGTAGCGCCTTCTGAAACGCCTGGCGCGCCACTGGCTGCTCGCCGGATCTGCTTGTCAATTCGCCAAGGTAGAAGAACCGCTGAACGCGCTGGTACCCTGCGGGCATTTGCTCAAGCCGCTGAAGCTCGTTGCCCGGGTTGAAGTCCGACATCGCCGGCTGAGCCCACGCCGCAGAAGCGAGCGAGGCGAACAATGCCGCTGCGATGAACGTTCGCATAGCCGCTGCTCCTCTCGCCTGGTAGGTCACGTGGCCCGCCGGCGCAATTCGTTGATCTTGACTCGGACTCTCGGAGCGTCGCGCGCATCCGGGGATATGCGAAGGTACACCCGCAACTGGTCGGCGGCTCTGCGGTAGAGGGCCCGCCAGTCGGTGTCAGTGTCCATGCCGTAGGTCGATGGAACCGGCTCGTTGCGCGATCGGAGCGCCTGCAGCCGAGACGCAGCCGCCTCGTAAGCGAGCGCGAGGTTGTAGTAAAATGTCGGCTCTCGGCTGTCGGTGGCCAGCGCGTCCTCGTAGTGGTTGATAGCCAGGCCGAACTGGCTCTTGTAGTAGTAGATCAGCCCCATGTTGTTGATGACGCGCGCCCATCCGGGGCGGAGCCGGAGCGTGGTCCTATATTCCACCAGCGCTCGGTCGAGCCGGCCCTGCCGCTGATACCCGTAACCCAGGTTGTAGTGCGCGTGTGCGTTCGTCGAGTCGAGGCGGATCGCCTCACGGCATTCGCGCACGGCGCGGTCGTAGTCGCCGGATTGCGCGTAGGAATAGCAGAGATTATTGCGCAGTTCGGGCTGGTCCGGGTCGACCACAATCGCTGCTTCGAGTTGCTCGGCGCGCGACGCGTGGTCTTCGGTCACCAGCGCCATGCCGTTGCGGGCGATCAGGTTTCTAGGGTTGAATCGAATCGCTCTGCGGAAGCTGACCTGCGCCTGCTCTCGTCTCCCCAGGCGATATTGCGACATTCCTATCGACGCGTGCGCTTCGTCGTCGTAGGGGTTCATCGCCAGAGCGAGTTTGTACTGATCGATGGCCTCGGCGTATCGATCCGCATAGTAAAACTCGTGCCCCAAGTTCACGTATGTCTGAGCGTAGTCGAGATCGCTGGCTGCCTCCGTTTCCCGAGCCAGCTCGGGTGCCGGAGCCACTCCCGTCGTACTGGGCGCTGGCGTGCAACCGGTCCACATTGCACACGAAGCCAGAACGCAGATCGCGACCGATGCTGTCCTCTGCCGGCTCAGCATATGTCTCCTCTGGTCGATTGGCTCTCACGCACTTGCCGCATCAGGTCGGTTCCTAACGAATGTAGCAGAAAACAGCCGTCACGCAATCCACCCTGGTTGGCAGGTTACCCGATGCGGCGTCTCAGGATACCCGCTCGGGATACCGTATCGCCCTGTCACGCTGCGGGTAGCCTGCCTTGTCGCGGGGCCGGCGCCCCGGCTGGGACGGCCCACGATGCGGTCAGCCTCGGATATAGCGCGAAGAGTAGAATGCTGGCGACCGAACCGATCGCTCCGACCGCGAATGTTCCTTGCACGCCGATCGCCGTCAGCAGGAATGTCGCGACCTGCGGAGCGGCCAGGCCGCGCATGCCGGTGAAGGTCGTGTGTATCGCGGTGTACTCGCTGACTTTCTTGCGCGGGGCGAACTCCATCATGGCTAGCGACCACGTCATTTGCCCGCCTGCCATCTGGATGCCCTTCAATACGCTCGCGAAATAGAGCCATTCGAGCCGGGGCGTCACGATGAAGACGAGGAGGTTAAGTACACCGAATATCTGCTGCCACGCGCGCAACGAAGTGACCGGGTAGTGGTCCACCAGGTACCCCCACATGCGAATGGAGAGCATCACCGCGGCCTGTGGGATCACCAGCAGCACCAGTAGCGATTCGACATAACTGGCATCGATGGCGAAACGTGCGTCCGTGAGGTAGATTGCGCGTACCGGGTCCATCATCAGATTTGAGAAGCCGAAGATACCCCACGCGAGCAGCAGCAGCATGTACCTCTTGTCACCGGTCACAATGTCGCGATACACGTGCGCGCCGCGCGGCGTCTCGCTGTCTGTGCGGACCTCCCCCGATGCGTGCTTCGCCTCGCCGCGGACCCGTATCCCTCGAAACGCCACCGCGCCGATAACGCCTGCGACGCCGAGCAGCGGGTACACCCACGCATACCCCTCCGGGCTGACGTCGAGCAGCCGGCCGACAGCGTAGCCACCGATGGCCGTGGCCGCGTTCATTCCGATGCGGACGAGCGCGAACAGGCGTCCACGAATGGCCGTCGGGTAGTTCTGGCGGTACACCCGCGCGTAAGCAGGATGAAGACACGCCCCGGCTGCGTACGAACCGGAGAGCGCCAGCACGAACCACCACGAGTTGGACATGAACGCCGCAACGACCATCAGGCAGGAGCCGAGTGTCTCAAGCGCGAAGACGACCGGGATCGTGCCGTATCGGGAGATCAGCCTCGGCGTCCAGATGCTTGCCACCAGGCCGACGTGCCCTGCCGAGTAGAGGAACGCGACCACGAAGTCGTCGGCACCGAACGTTTTCTTGGCTACCACCGCCGCGGTTGCCGCACCTCCGACCATCGCGATGCCGCGTGCCGAC
>CAZSJP010000046.1:0-13232 GCA_964606675.1 uncultured bacterium | reverse complement strand
CGCGCTTCTCGTATCCGATCTCCGGCGGCAGGACCTTGATCGCGACTTCGATCTCCAGCTGCCTGTCCCTGGCAAGAAACACGATGCCCATTGCGCCGCGGCCCAGTTCGCGCACTAATTCGTAGCGGTTGCCCAGCACCATCTGTGCTCGGAAGTCCGTCAGGGTCTTGGCGCCGTCGAGTTGTTCGTCGAGGTCCGAGCCCAGGTCGTCCGGGTTGTCGTTCATTGGCCGGCCCTTTCCAGGGATGTGTGGTTCGTGGGATCAAGGTCAATGTAGCGAGCGGCGTCGCAACGCGCAACGCGCGGCGAGGCCGGCGAACCGATGCGTTGTGACGAACCCGGATGGACGTTGGGCGAAGCGTTCGGGCGATGTATCGATGGATGGTGACGCGTGAGACGCGACAGGCATTTCGAAGCGTGTGTCGCCATCGGCCGGATGGCCATCGGGGTCGTGTTCCTGGTTGCGGCCCTCACGTTGGCCTCCACGGCCATCGCAGGGGCGCAGTCTTTCGCGCCGCTGCCCACACTAGGACCGGCCATCGTCGGATCGGCAGGCCCGGATAGCGCCAGGAAATTCCGGATCGTGCTCGTCTACCTCGCCACCCGAGGCAAACCCACCGACAGACCCCTGTTGGTCAGGAACCCTCTGCTGCCGGGGCGCATCCCGGAAGGCGGCACATACGAAGCCGGGCCCAACTGGTTGCGAACAGACACGCTCGACTTGCACACGTACACCAAGGACGCGATCGAATACTACCTCGAGGCATACTCCTACGGCGCGCTGGACGTCACGGTTGACGTGCCGATGGATGGCGACACGCCGATATGGGAGTCGGCCCACGACGGCGGCAAGGCAGTTGTGGACGACGTCCTCGCGCGAATCGACACAAAGCACCCCGGCTACTTCGACACGACGGGATTCGACTATCAGCGAGTCGGATACGTGTTTGTGGGTGGGACGGGTGGCCTGCGCGGGACGATATCGACGCCGTCGAACGGTCTCTGGGCGACGGCCGCGGGGCGTGCCATATGGAGCGGCGCGACGTTCGCGGTTGGTTGCGCATGGCCCGGAACGAAGCACGTTACGTGGGACGACGCGCACACGTGGAGTGGCGTCAACGCCATCGTCCACGAGATCATGCATCATCTCGCGTACGCCGCAGGACCCGCCGGCGCGCTATGGGACCGCGGTGTGCGCGACTACCACACACGGACGTGGGGCTTCGACATCATGGATCACAACGGCATCGGGATGCGCGAGAAGACCAACGGCCACTACGGGCTGGGCCCTCTGGCTCCGGTCGATCAGTACTTCCTCGGGTTCATCGCCGCGGACCGATTCGAAACCATCGTCGAGGGCCGGCGCGACGTCCGCATCGCGCAGAATGGCGCTACGCCGGGCGAAGGCAAGCGGCAGCTCTATCGGATTCCGCTATCGGAGGGTACCGAGTCGTTCATCATCTCCAGCCATACGGGCACCGGCCTGGACGAGGCCTACAACGCCGGGTACGGACGTGCTTCCGATCGCGTTGCGGGGCTGCAGATATGGCATATCGACGACGGGTACGATCCGGCCTCGCCACGCGGCATGAGAGGGACGGCGGACGTCGAGGTCGCGTGGACGCTGGCGCCCGGCGACACGTACCATCACCCCGACGGGGCGCGGTCGTGGCCAGTAGGTCGTTACCTCGACACCGAGTACACCGCGAACTACGACTGGATCGACTGCACGCCGTTCGGTGGAGGGCACCCTAGCCCCAGCCCGCCTCTCTACCCGCCCGGTGGCGAAGGCCTGTCGATCCTGGCCGGTGCGTACGGCGGATGGAGCCCGGGGACGCCACCCGCCGAGGAGCAAGGCGGCAGTCGGCCCTACTGCAACAGAGTACGTGTCGGCGGCCGGCTGAGGTGGGTCAACGGGTACGACAACAACATCATCAGCCCGACGCCGAAGGATTTCTTCCGGGCCGGCGACGAGTTCACGCCTTATTCTCGTCCGAACACCGACAGGTTCCATCTCTACGGCGCGACGAGCAACAAGACGACCGCCCTGTGCGCCGGATCGGCCCTGCCGACGCCCCGCGAGGGCCGGATCACGAATCTGGTCGTTCCTGCAGGCCCCACGCGCGTGGCAATCCGCAACATCCGGACGGCAGGCGACACAGACATGCTGTTCGACGTAGATTTCAACTACTGGGAAGGGCGCTTCGGCCACTCCGCGAACTTCGGCGAGTTGTCGGAGGGAGTGTGGGACACAGCGTCGACCCCGGGCGTTGTCCGTGCCCCGTTCGTTGTAGGCCCGGACGGCTTCACAGTTGCTTCCAACGAGACGCTGACGGTTCGGTCCGGGGTCACGGTTCTCGGCCTGGGGCCGCTCCGGGTAGCTGGAGCGCTTCGAGCCGAGAGAGGGGTGGTCTTCGCCGGGCTGCGGAACATCGAGGCGCTGCCGGGTGGGTCCGTTCGGCTCGACGAAGAGCCGGCACGCCGGCAGTGAGGCGGGTGGGGTGAGTATCGCCCGCGGCGGGTCGGCTTGCGGTCGTATCATTGTGACGCTCACGGCGGAAAGGCCATATGGACGTTGAAGGATCTGGGCCGGCGGCAAACGCCGGAGCGCTCCCGGCGGGGAAGCTCCCACCGGAGAGTCTCCGAAGTCTCATCGGGAGCCTCGGGCAGCCCCCTGACGTCGTTATGGGGCCGGGCATCGGCCGCGACGTGGCAGTGGTCGATCTCGGCGAGACGTGGCTCGTATGCAAGACCGACCCCATCACGTTTGCGTCCGATCGAATCGGGTGGTATGCCGTCCACGTGAACGCCAACGACCTGGCGACCGCGGGAGCCGAAGCGCGCTGGTTCATGGCGACGCTCCTTCTGCCGGAGGGCACGGCCGACGGAGCGATGGCGATTAGTATCATGGATGATCTGAGGGACGCCGCCGGTTCGCTCGGCGTGTCCGTCATCGGCGGGCATACCGAGATAACGCCCGCCGTCGATAGGCCGGTCGTCGCGGGCACCATGCTCGGCGTCGTTGCGCCGTCCGATCTGATCCGACCGGACGGGCTGCGCGCCGGCGACGAGGTCGTGCTCACCGGAGGCTTGGCCATCGAAGCGACAAGTATCGTCGCGCGGGAGACACCCGGACGGCTTCGTGAGGCGGGCATGGATGATGGAAATGTCGCGGCGGCCGCTGCATACCTCGATGGTCCGGGGATCAGTGTAGTCTTAGCCTCGCAGCTTGCGCGCAAGGCTGCCGGCGGATCGATACACGCCATGCACGACCCGACGGAGGGCGGGGTGGCGACGGCGCTCGAAGAGATGGCGGAAGCGTCCGGGCGGGACATTCATCTCGAGGTCGACCCCGACGCGTTCGATGCCGCGACCAGTCCGCTCACGGCCGAGGTGTGTCGCGCCGTCGGGATAGACCCGCGGGGTGCGATATCGAGCGGCGCACTTCTGATAGCCACCGCGCCCGGATCGTCTGCGGTTGTTCGGGAGGCTCTCGGCAAGGGCGGGATCGAGTCGTGGCCGATCGCAGTAGCGAGGGCCGGCCAGGCCTCGGCTGGGAGCGGGTGCCGGATGAGCAGAGCCGGCATCGAGTGGCCGGTCTTCGAACGAGACGAAATCGCGCGGATATTCGCCGGCTGACAGATGGCATGGCGATTGCACTATCGACCGTGCAGACAGAAGACTACGCGTGCGAGCTTTCTTGGAGAAACACACGGAACGGACAGGGACTACATGAAGACGAAGAACCTGGTTTGCGCTTGTTTGCTTTGGGCGTTGTGCGCCGTCGGCGCATCGGCGGAGGACGCGCCGGACACGCGCCCCGGCGGCCGAACGCTGCATGTCGTCAACGAGCACATCGTGAACCATCAATACCGGCGCGCCATAGCGATTCTGGACAGTGCGCTCATGCACTTCCCAGGCAACACGGACCTTCACTCGCTCAGGGTCGTGCTCTACTACACGTGGCTCGACGACTACGGCACTGTCGACTCGCTCGGAGGGTTCTTCCTTGACGCGGTCGATAGCTCGCTCGTATGCGCCCGTCGCGACATCGAGTCGAACCCGGACGATGCATACGCGCATTTCGCACGGGGGAGTGCGTTGGCATATCGAGCGATCTACAACAGCTACACCGAAGGCATAGGGCTTCGTACGATCCCGGGGCTGCTGCGCGATGCCACCGGTGGCGTCAAGTCACTCAAGCGGGCGCGCTCAGCCGATACGTCTTTCGCAGACCCGCTCATCGGCGTCGGCAAGTATCTGCATTGGAAGGCAACGCATTTCCCGTGGCCGTTCGCCACCAAGGCGGATCGCCGCGAGGGGGTGCGTCTGCTCGAAGAAGCGATTCGTCGCGGAGTTAGGTTCGGCGGCGGCGCCGAGCAGACGTTGGGATGGGTCCTCATGTCGGAGCGCCGTTACGACGACGCCATCGCGTTGGCGGAACCCCTCATACTGAAGTATCCGGGCAGTCGGTTCTTTCGAGATATCGTCGCCCGCGCGAAGATGCACAGCGGCGACCTGGAGGGCGCCAGGGCCGGCTATCAGTATATAATGGATCACTTGTCGCCCGAAGAGCGGGCGAGTAACTTCATCGTGATGAAGCACGAAAGATACCTCGCGCTGATCGACCAGAGAGAGGGGAAACACAGGGATGCGTGCCTGCGAGCGGCGAGGCTCAACCGGCTCGACTACAGCGCAGCGCATCGCGACTGGATGCGGCGCAAGTTCGATACCGTCACCGACGTGATGATGGAGTCGCCCAAAAGCCACGAGAGCGCAGCGGCGGTAACGGCGCCTGCTGGGCCGTACCTTCGGAAGGCCCCATCGTCCGTGTCGGTGGGCATCTACTTTCTTGTGTAACGGAGCTACGATCTCGATGCCCCGAATGGTCTGGCTGAACGACTGCATCGTGCCCGCCGAGAGAGCGTTCGTCGCGGCCGATGACTGGGGTTTCCTATACGGCGATACTCTGTTCGAGACGACGAGAGTCGTCGGGGCCGTTCCCGTGGCGTGGTGCCGCCACGTGCGCAGGCTAAGGGGAGGATCGCGCAAGCTGCGATGGGATATTCCATGGAGCGATGACGACCTCCGCGAGTGCGTGGACGCCGCCATCGAGGCGAACGAACTGGCCGATGCGGTGGTCCGGTTGACGATCTCTCGCGGACGAAACCCGCACGGGCTTGAGCTATCCCAGTGCATCGACCCAACGCTCGTCGTGGCGGTTCGTCCATACAGCGGTCCGCCGCAGACCGACCTCGACTGCGGCATTCGCGCGCAGACCGTTCGCGTGCCCGCGCGCGGAGGGTGGGCGAGGTACGCCGCCAAGACGGGTAACTACCTCGACATGCTGCTAGCGCTGGACGACGCCCGCCAAGCCAACGCCGCCGAGGCGATACTGGTCGATACGTCCGGGCGCGTTCTGGAGGGCACTCGGAGCAACGTATTCGTGGTCAGAAACGGATCGTTGCTGACGCCGCCGGTCCGCCTCGGTATTCTGCCCGGCGTTGCGCGGGGCCTGGTCATGGAATGGGCGCGTGGCGGCACGGCGAAGTCGCGGACGTCTCCGATCCACCTGCGGGCGGCTGCACCCTTCGACGAAGCGTTCGTCACGAACAGCGTGTGGGGCATAGTGCCGGTGGCCGCTATCGACGGGCGAGGCCTTGGAGAAGACGTACCCGGGCCGATAACGAGATGCATGATGGATCGGTGGGATCGGTACATCGGGAGGGAAGCAGAACGTGGTGCAAGGTTCCGGCGGGGCCGCGCTAACGCGGGGACGGAAGGCGACAATGCCTGACACATCGGTCGTAATCGAGACGGAGCCGGCTGGCGCCCTCACCCCCTGGGCGGCGTTCCTGGCACTCGACGACGGCACCCCGTCGATCCTTCTTGAGAGCGCCCGCACCGACCAGAGAATCGGTCGCTATTCGGTCGTCGGCACCGCTCCCAGCGCGATCTGGCAGGCGCGCGGTTCCGAGTGTGCGCTGGAGGAAGACGGCACGTGCCGTAGATACGAAGCCGAGCCTGTTGGCGAGCTGCGTAGGCTACTGGCCGGGCGCAAGCTCGCGCACCCTCAGGAGGGCCTCCCGCCGTTTGCGTGCGGTGCGCTCGGGTTCGTGTCGTATGAGGCCAGGCATGCGTTCGAACGACTGCCACAGTCGGCGCATGACGACCTCGGGCTGCCGCATTGGTACTTCCTTATCTGCGACCTGACGCTAGTGTTCGATTCTGTCGCGGGCACGATGAGCGCGATTGCAGGGGTCGGGCCAGACGGCGAAGCGGCGGCCAGGAAGCGCGCACGCGACATGATCGAGAATGCGCGCGGAGGCCCTCGCGTGAGGGTGTCGGAGTTCACGGTCGGCAGCGATATGGGCTCGTCGTTCTCGGCTGAAAGCTTCTCGGAGGCCGTCCGGCGCGTCCTCGATTACATAGCGGCCGGCGACGTGTACCAGGTGAACATCGCCCAAAGGCTTGACTTCAGCGTATCGGGCGACCCTCGGTCGCTATATGCAGAGCTTCGCCGTGTGAACCCCTCACCGTTCGCGGCATTCCTGCGCGGGCGTCGTCCCGATGGAGAGCCGTTCGCGCTCGTTAGTTCGTCGCCTGAGCGGCTGGTAAGCCTCAGCGGCGACCTTGCGGAGACGAGGCCGATTGCAGGCACTCGTCCGCGAGGAGTCGACGAGGCCGACGACGACCGCTTGCGCGCCGAGCTTCTGCTCAACGAGAAGGAGCGCGCCGAGCACGTCATGCTGGTCGATCTCGAACGCAATGACTTGGGGCGCGTGTGCCGATACGGAACGGTGCGCGTCGACGAGCTGATGGTGCTCGAACGGTATTCGCACGTCAACCACATCGTGAGCAACGTTGTCGGCCGCATTCGAGAGGGGAAAGATGCGCTCGACCTCATGGCCGCGATGTTTCCCGGCGGCACCATCACCGGCTGCCCGAAGATCCGTTGCATGGAGATCATAGACGAGGTCGAGCCGGTAGCTCGCCACGCGTACACCGGGGCTATCGGATACCTCAGCGACTCGGGTGCGATGGACACGAACATCGTGATTCGCACGGCGATCGTAACGGGCGGGAAGGCGTACCTGCCGGTCGGCGCCGGCATCGTCGCCGATAGCGATCCGGCGCGCGAGTATGAAGAGACGATGCACAAAGCGCAGGCAATGCTTCGTGCGCTGGAGGCAGCGACCTACGCCGCCGGGCCGGCATAGGCTGGCACACATACAGGAACAGAGGCGACCATGCCGAAGGCAACCGCACCACTGAAGCCCGACAAGGGCAAGCCGACGAGAGTCGTCGTCCGGAACCCCGAACGGACGACGCCTGGAGAGCTGACGGCCAAAGAGGACGAGATACGAGAGATCGCGAAGGCCGGGACGCCGCAGAAGCGTCTCGTGTATTCGATGCGACACTACGAGTACGAGGCGCCGTTCCAGTACGACAACGTCAACTGCGAACTCGGGAGATACGGCACCGGCACCGACCCTCACCCGGACGGCATGGAGATCGACATCCCGCCGTTCGGTGCCATCACCATCGAGGAAGACGAGCCGATCATCGGCGTCACGGTGATCGGCAGCCCGTGTATTCCGCCGGGCACGGTGCTCGTGTTCGGTGAGCCGCTCGAGTGGAAATACGGTCGCTCGGGGGTCAAGTTCAAGCAGAACAACCTCTGGGGCGAGCATCTCTATCGATGGGGCGCTCATCCCGAGTTCGAAGAGGGCAACCGGCACGCCGGGATGGCATCCGCGCACTTCGATATCCCCGACTGCAGCAAGGTGACCGTCATGGGCTACGGCCAACTCGACGTCCACGCGAGCCTGCCCGAATGGACGCCCGGCAAAGGCCAGCAGACGCTAGAGGTCTACGAACGTGGCAGCGAGAACTGGTGGAACGACGCGCACTACAACGTCCGTACCGTGCGGATAGCGGTGAGGGTGGCGGGGGAGTAGCGAATGCAAACGGGCGACTCCGTCTGTCGGAGTCGCCCGCCCACAGGTGATGCGCCGAGAACTGCAGCGCATGTCTCATCCGTGCTTACTTGCCGAACGCGAATCCGACGCGGACGCCCAGATAGCTACGATCCGGAACCTGAAGATCTCCGTAACGTCCTGGTCCGCTGCCTGCGATCACGTACCTCGCCGTCAGGACCATGTTGCCCATCTCGAAGCCGATCTGTGGAGCCACGCTGAACTCGTCGGTGGTTGACCGGGTCGAGTAGCCCACGCCAAAGACCGACCCGGATACTACCGTCGAGTACAGGTGGATGCCCGCCTCTCCCCCGACGAAGAGACTCGGCACCATGTAGTACCGAATGCCGACCACGATCGGAATGGTGGCCACCTGAGTGGAGGTGGTCAAGACTTCGCCCAACGTCCGCTCCTCCTTCTCCTGGAAATACACGTAGCCTACGCTTGCGTTCGTGATCAGCTCGTCCGAGACAGGCAAGTTCAGGGTGCCGATCACGCCGAATCCGACGCCGGCAACGTCGCGGAAATCACCCCTTGGGACGGCCATCGCGGCCGATACCTCGACCGAGAGATCCGACAGATCCAGGAGACCCGCCGCGGGTGCCACGCTTGCCATGCCGAGTACCATCGCGACCACAGCCATCAAGCGTTTCATCTGACTATCCCTTCCTCTTTCCCGGTGCCTTGTGTGCCCGTTCTCCCCGCGAGCAGTACCGCACCAGGGTGCGGCGCCCACCCCGACGCCGCATGTGGTCCTCTGAATACTGAGACAATAGCCTGTTGCAGGCGTATCGCCAAGCCTGCGTTCTACCTCAACGCCCCGCCCTCGTTGAAGCGCCGTATCATGCGCCGCTCAAGCTCCCACCGCGTTTCGAGATCGTCCTCAGCTAGGTTCGTCAGCTCGTCGGGGTCGCTTTCCAGATCGTACAGCTCCCACGCATCGTTGTAGTTCCGGATCAACTTGTGCGTCTGGGTCCGAATGGCTCGGTAGTTGGTCTCTGCCGTCACGACCTCGGTTCGGTGCTCGTCGCCGCCGCCGTGCAGCAGGTCGGCGAAGCCCCGCGCGTCGACTCGGTCCAGCCCAGGCACTCCGGCAAGCTCGCACAACGTCGCGTTGACGTCCGGCAATTCCACCAACGCCCGCTCGTTTCCCCGCGTCCGATTCCGGGGCCGGATACGATCAGTGGAACTCTCATCGACGCTTCGTACGCGCAGTGCTTGGTGTACAGGCCGTGATCTCCGAGCATCTCACCGTGATCGCTGGAGAAGACGACGTACGTGTTGTCGGATAGCCCTTGGCGCTCCAGCGCGTCCATCATCGCGCCGATCTGATCGTCTATCAACTCTGTCGCGGCACAATATTGTCTGCGCGAGACGGCCACTTCTTCGTCGGTCGAGGTCCTCGCGCGACGCTTGATCCACTCGGGCTTGCCGCCATCGTCGGCGGGAATCGGTGGCCGCATCGGTTTGTCGCGATAGCGGTCGGCGTACTCCGTCGGCGGGTCGTAAGGGTCGTGAGGCCCGACGAAGCTCACGAACAAATGCCAAGGGAATTCCGTCGAACGGCCTTCGCCCCGCTCGATCGATCGTGCGCCGATCCACTCGACGGCTGTTCTGCCGATGTAGGAGTCTTCGAACGCATCGGCCGGCAGAACCGAATCCTCTGTAGCGCCGTCCGTCCAGCCCCTCTTCTTGCGATCCTGATAGTCGTCGTGGAAGCGCTGTAGCAAGCCTCGACCGTGCAGGTAATTCGTGTAGGGGCCGACGGGCGCTGCCGAGTTGCCGGCGTGCATCTTCCCTTCGCACTCGATCGGGTGCGTGAACCCCCAGCCGAACGCGCGAGGTCTGTCGCCGCAAAGACCGTTGTAGTGGTCCGGCTTGGCCAAGTCGAGCTTGCCGACGCATCCGACGTGGTAGCCGTGGTCGCGGAACTGCTGGTAGTAGGTGGGCACGCGCGCCGGTAGGAACGCGGCGTTATCCAGTGCACCGACACGGCTCGGCAGCAGACCCGTGGCAAGCGAGATGCGTGCGGGCGCGCATATCGGGCTGGTCGTCACGCAGTGGGTGAGCCGAGTGCCGCGGGACGCCAGCCGGTCGAGGTTCGGCGTGTCGATGAAACTCGCGCCTGCGCACCCCATGAAATCGTATCGGAATTGATCCGCCATGATGAACAGCACGTTCGGTCGTTCGGTTGTCACTGGGCCTCCTCGGAATCGGCTGGTGTCTCCAACTGCTACGCTTGCCGCAGCCATCGCCACATCTCTTTCAATGTCGGACGCTTGCCTGTCATGAGTATGCCGGTTCGGAACAGCCGCCCGCCGGCCCACGCGGCTGCGACGGTCGTCGCGACCATGAGGCACAGCACGATCCCCGTCTCCATCCATCCGGCGGCACCGGCTCCGATGCGCATCATCATGAGCACAGGCGAGAAGAATGGCACGTACGAGAGCGCGACGACAAGCCCGTCGTATGGGTCTTGCGCAGCGGGGCTGATCAGGAACACCGGCACCCATGAGAGGATAAGTATGGGCCACTGCACGTGCTGTGCGTCCTCAAGCGACGAACAGATTCCGCCTACGCCTGCGTATAGCGTCGCGAACAGCAGGAAACCCACCACGTAGAGCAGCAGGAACGCCACCATCGACGAGCCGCCGAGCGCCGCGGCGTACGCACCGATCGGGCTTGCCGGCGCGAGGATGGAGGTCAGGCCAAGCGCGGCAAGCCAGATGCCCACCTGCGTCAGGCCCACCGAGCCGATGCCGACCCTCCTCCCCCTCTTGCTCCTGCCGCTCGCCCAGCCGATGCGGACCACTTTGGCGATCATCAGATCCGTGGGCGATATCGTGGACACGAGGATCTCGGCGATGCGGCCCGTCTTGTCCTTCAGAACGCCCTGCAATGTCCATGCACCATACAGCATCAGGCTGATGTACATCAGCAGCGCCATCATCACCGTTCCGAATATCGCCGTTTCGCGGCTGACGCCCGCCTCGGGCGCAACGTTCACCGACTCTACCTCTACGCCGCGCAACAGGTTCGCCACGCGGCGCGCATCGATTCCGGCGCGTACAAGCCGGAACTCGGTGACATGGCTGCCCAGGGCGACTTCCACACGGCGGCGCTCGGAGCCGCGCCCGCTCTTTGACCGGACGTACACGGCTCGCCCGGCGTCGAACACGTCGTCAGGGATCATTACCAGCGCGTCATACTCGCCAATTGCGACCATCTGCCGCGCCGTCCGGATGCTTCCGCTGTCGGCATCGACGACGTCGAATCGGTTCCGTGTCGAGCCGTCGGCCGTCTGAAGCCCGGCGATGAGCGTGTCGGCCAGCATGCCGGTGGCATCGGATATGGCGATACGCCGTTCGGAGGGCGTCGACCGGCTACTGACAAAGTCCGGTACGACGAACCCCACCAACATGATTCCCGGTATCAGGATCGTCATGAACGCGAACGACTTGGTGCGCACTCGCTCGACGTACTCCCGACGGACTATCGTCGCGATCGAATCGAGATTCATGCCGTCTTCACCGCCTCCACGAAGATCTCCTCAAGCGATGCCGCCACCACGTCGAAGCGTTCGACCTTGCCCGCGGCAAGCGCTCGCCTGAGCAACTCCTGCGTATCGGAGCCGGGATGCAGCCGTAGATGGTATCCATCGCCGTGCGGTGTCGCCTCGGCGATAACGTCGTCCGGAACGAACCGGTCGGCGCCGACAACGACCAGGTCGACCGCGCTCCCTCCGTACCCGGCCTTCACGTCTCTGAGCGATCCGGCGAGCACGGTGCGGCCTTCCGAGATCAGGCATATCTCGTCGCAAAGCTGCTCGACGCGAACCATCCGATGCGTCGAGAGCAGGATGGTCTTGCCGTCGTCGCGCAGCCCGCGGATGGTCTGCTGAAGCGCCTCGACGTTGATCGGGTCCAGCCCGACGAACGGTTCGTCGAGGACCACGAGGTCCGGTTCGTGCAGTAGCGCGGCAATGAGCTGCACCGTCTGCTGTTGCCCTTTCGACAATTCCTCGACGCGGCGCTTCGCCCAGCCTTCGGCCGCATGTTCGCTGAGCGAGCGCTCGGCCCGGTCGTGGGCGTTCGCCCTCGACATGCCGTGGAGGCGCCCCAGGAACACGAGGTGTTCGAGCACGCGCATCTTCTCGTACAGGCCACGCTCCTCGGGCAGATATCCGACGCGCTCGCGAACCGAGGCGCGGGCGGGCGCTCCCCAGAGGCCGATGGTGCCCGAGTCGGGTAGGAGAATGCCGAGGACCATCCGCAGCGTGGTGGTCTTGCCCGAGCCATTGGGGCCGAGAAGACCGAACACGCGCCCAGGGGCAAGCTCGAACGAGAGGCGGTCGACCGCGACGGTGTCGCGAAAGGCCTTCGTTACGTTCTCGAAAGTCAGCGGGTGATCGCCCAAGCCTCGGATTCCCTTTCTTGCGCGTTGTGCGCCGCGGATCGCGCGACGGCATGACTGATAATATTAGTTATGTCAGATAGGTGCGGTGCACGTGGCGCCCTCGCCCAGAGCCGCCGGTTGCGCGTACCCCATCTTCCCAGCGACGGTGCGTGTCAACTCACCTCATAGCTCTTCTGCAGCAGCGGCTTCGCCCTTTCCAGCTGCACCATCGAGCTGAGGGTGATTTCCAGACCGCCCGTTCCGAAGTGCCCAATGTTGCGAACATCGCGCGTGAACTCGTCCTCAAGTTCGGTGCTCTCGGGGTCCACTTTCGTATACACCAGCAGCTTGTTGGCTTTGGGATAAACCTCCACGCACGCGAAGTTCTTGATGCGCTTGAACGCGATGTAGTACTTGAGTTCCTTGATCTGGACATCATCCCCGAGTGCTGTGAGAAAAGCCGTCAGCCCCTCGAACAGGTCTCGCAGTTCAGGGGCGCTCTGAGCGAGATACTCCGACACGCTCTTGTATGTAGGCTTCACAGAAGCTGTGACGATACCTGCCTCAACCGGAGGACTTGTCTCTTGCGCCGTCGCATTGACCAGTTCGAAGAGAATCATCTCGTCACCGTATCGGCGGTAGCGGATGAGTTCTATGTTGCGGCCGATCTGTTGGACAGCATGCTCGTCGTATCGCGTGAAATCCCCAGCAATACACAACAGCCGTGGGCCGCTCCACTCGACTTTGTCAGCCTCATCCTTCCCAAGCCTGTCGAGCACCAGCCAGCGGAAGCCGTCCTTGTGGTCCATGAGCCAATCGAGGTAGAACAGGCCCTGGTTGATGACGTTCTCGTTCGTT
>CAZSJP010000045.1:0-13286 GCA_964606675.1 uncultured bacterium | reverse complement strand
CAGTTGGCACTTCCCCGGCCCTATCGGCTTCCATCGTCCGAGCGCCAACGGTAGCTGGGAACGCGCGCGACACGCCATCGATCTCGCGGCCGAAGAGGCGGTCCTGACGGTACGGAACAGCGGAGCGCACAATTTCCTCACGACGCTGATCAACTTCGAGAGCCCGGTCGCATGGGGACAAAAGGCCTACGACGTCGTATGGGACGACGAGCGCGGGCTGGAGTTCTTCGAGAACTACATGCATATCCTGGCGTTCGAGCACCCGCGTCGCTGGCCGATCGTTTTCGCTCGCGCCGCCGACTACGCCGATTACTTCCGTGCCCATCGGACCGAGATGCCGCGCCGGATCGTCAACTCCATCACACACGACCTCGAATACGACAAATTCTGGACGGACGAGTGGCACGAAGGGCGGATAAAACCGAGTGGCTATGTGCCGGTCGACCAGCCGCTGCGCGCGTTCCGCGAGGCCCGCGCCATGCCCCAGTTCAACATGCCGGTGTCGCTGGAGTTCATCAACTACAACGACAATCGGCGGACCTGCCGGTTCGAGTACGCGTGCCCGAAGCCGGTCCATTACTACGATCTGACGGCCGCGACGCCGTGGCCGCCCCAGCCATCGGAGGTGGATCTCCCCGACCCCGACATGGAGAGCACCGTCCGGTCCGGACGCGATCTCCACGAGATCGCATACGTCCTCAATGCCGACTCCCGTTTCTCCGACTACATGCTCGCCATCTGGGACATTCCGCGAGACTATCGTGAGTGGCGCGTCGAGACGAACGCCACGGAGTTCGTCTGGGTCGAGAACACGGACGGCAACTGCCGCGGCATAATGCGTTTCGACTTGGAGCCGGAGTGCGAGATTACGGTCCGGTTCCATCGATAGGCGCGAGGCCGAACGGGCAACGGGCGACCCCCGCGGCGTCGTGCTGGTAACTGGCTGAAGGTTCATTTTGGCCGCGCCGCCTCGTATACTATGCGACGTTGTACCCCATCGGGAGGCAGGCGAGCGAGTCGAGGACGACCCGTCTGCTCCGACGTGGACCTTGCATCGAAGCGGTGCAAGCTGGAGATCAACTCTTTCATGGGAGGACCGCGATGGCCGGTCGTTGCGTATCATTGGGACTACTGTTGGCAGCGCTTGCACTGTCCGCGCCCCTTGCTGTTGCACAGGGCGAGCAATGCGTCGAGTGCCACGAGACAGAGACACCTGGAGCCGTCACCGACTGGCGGCTTTCCAAGCACTCGCAGGAAGAGGTTGGCTGCGAAGCGTGCCACGGCGAGGAACACACTACCGCGGACGACGCATCGGAAGCGGCGATACCGACGCCGGCAACCTGCGAAGGGTGTCACGCCGAGCGCGTGGAGCAGTTCAAGGCGGGCAAGCACGCCCTCGCCTGGGCCGCGCTGAAGGCGATGCCGACTACGCATTTCCAGCCGATGGCTCTCACAGACGGACAGAAGGGGTGCGGCGGCTGCCACAAGATCGGCCTGAAGTCCGAGGAAGAGATCGAGGCGCTTTCGCAGGATGGGCACGCTTTCGGCGTTGCATCGTGCGACGCTTGCCACACACGTCACACGTTCTCGGTGGAAGAAGCGCGCCAGCCCGAGGCGTGCAAGACGTGCCACATGGGCTTCGATCACCCGCAGTGGGAGATGTACAATTCGTCGAAGCACGGCGTGCGGCATGAGCTGAAGCGGGCGGGCGTCCTTCCGCCCACGGCCGCGGCGCCGACTTGCCAGACGTGCCACATGCCCGACGGCGACCATGGCGTGATGACGTCCTGGGGATTCCTTGCAGTGCGGCTTCCGATGCCCGAAGACCCGAGCTGGGCTGCGGATCGCGCGACCATCCTCCAGGGGCTGGGCGTGCTCGATCCCGAAGGAAATCCCACCGGGCGTCTCGACGTGGTGCGTGCAGCTTCGGTGGCTCGTCTGACGCAGGAAGAGTGGCAGTCTGAGCGCGACGAGATGACAGCCATATGCGGCGAGTGTCACTCGGAAAGATTCGCGACGGCGGAGCTGGAAAAAGGCGACGAGATGATCCAGCATGCCGACAGCCTGATGGCGATATCGATCCGCGTGGTGGCGGGCCTGTATGCCGATGGGATCATCGAGAAGCCGGAGTCGTACGCGTATGCATTCCCGGACCTGCTCACGTTCCACGACGCCCCGACTCCGATCGAGCAACGTCTGTTCAAGATGTTCCTCAAGCACCGTATGCGGACGTTCCAGGGCACGTTCCACGCCAGCCCCGACTACGCGCTCTGGTACGGCTGGAGCGAGATGGTCCAGGACGTGACGGAGATCAACGCGATGGGTGCCGAGATGCGTCGAGTCGCGGCGGAATAGCGCCCGGCGGCTCAACAACGCCAAGCCGAGCCCTGGGGACGACGGTCGCGTCGTCCCCAGGGCATGTCGCCGCCCTGAGCCACACACCCCGGGGTCGCGTCTCGGCACCGGATTCCGCAGCGGGGAGCTGCGGCGGTCAGCACGGAGGAGATCGGCAGAGGAGCCTACGAATGCATACAGCGCGACGCTTCACTATTCGTCTGACGTGCATGGCCATGATCGCCGCGGTGGCCACTGCCTTTGCGGAGCCACCATCGGATGCACGTACCGCTCGGGCCGACTCCGCGCTCGACGCCCTCCTTCTGCAAGCGCACGACAACGTCCGTGCATGGACTGAATACATCGCGGGCACGGCCGTCCAGGGCGTGATCGACTCGAAGAACGCGCACACGCCGGACGAGGCGCCGTTCCGGTATGACACGCTCGTGCACGAAGGCGGCGTCGCGGTCGAGATGAAGCACGGTTGCACCGGATGGGAGGCGGCTGTCCTGTTCCAGGCGTTCGAGCTTACCGGCGACAGTATGTGCTTGAAGATCGCCCTCGATTTCTGCGACTTCCTCCTGAGAGCACAGGAGCCGGAAGGGCATTGGGCGATGCACTACATCGTCAGCCCCGACGGACAGGTCGCTTCGCCAAGGCACCGCCAGACATGCCGGTTGCAGGACGGCCACCAGTTCGGTGGGTTCGTTACGCTGCTCTCTGCGTGGAGGCTCACGGGCGACGCGCGCTACTACGACGCCGCGCGCCGCAATGCCGACGTCGTGCTCTCCGTGCAGAACCCAAACGGTAGCTGGCCCGACTACTGGGACCTTCACAAGCGCGCCGAGGACGGCCCGATATCAGACGGCGGGGGAGTTCGCGTCGGTGGTTCGTATAACGACGGAGCGACAAGCGACGGCATGCGGCAGATGCTGCTCATGTACCACCTCTCCGGCGATGCCAAGTACGTCGAGCGGCTCGGCGGCATCGGTCAGTGGCTGTTCGATACGCGACTCGGCGAGGGTGACGTCTGGGGCTGGTGCCAGCAATACGGACGCAACGACAAACCGATCCCGGCGCGGCACTTCGAGCCTGGCGTCATAGGGCCGCGCACGTACAACCGGTTCATCCTGCCGCTCAGCGCATGGTTCTACGCGCTCACCGGCGAGGAGCGATACTTCGAACTCATGCAAGGCGGTTACCGATGGCTCCGCTCGGTCGAGCAACCCGACGGATGGGCGTACCAATACCTTCCCGACGGCTCGGCCATCTTCAGCTTCCAGTACGAACTGTACCGGATGGACAGCCCCGAGACCTGGCCCAGCGACGAGGCGATGGGCGACCATCGGTGGGTAAAGGCCTACACGCGCGACAAAGTGAACCTCGATGCCGCCAGAGACGCTATCGCGCTCGTGAAGAGTGCCGGGGTCGACGCTCTGCGCCACGCCATCAATGGGCCGCCGGCAACCGAGGAATGGTATCGGCTGGCTCGGACCGAGGCGGCGGAGCGCCTGACTCGCGAGCGTGCGCACGCTGGCGTCCGCGCCGGGTTCAGACCGGGCGACAGCATGAGATCGGCCACGCACAGCGTCCACCCGAGCTTGCAGCTCATCTTCGACACGAAGGTTGCTGCGGGCGAGATCGCGGCCGCTGACCTCATCCGACGCTGGAGCGGCCTAACGCGGTCGGGGATCCCGACGTACGGACGTTTCATGGGTGACTGGACTCAGCAGGCCGTTGCAGTGGAGAACTGGCTGGACGTGCCGATCGGCGCAGATACGCCCGATTAGCGCGGGGCCGCTATATCGGTTGGCGTCGGGGAATGCCGGGCTCTGCCGCTGCGCTCCTGCGCGCCCGGAATGCCCACGCTGGTACGCGGAGGAGAAGGCGCTCGGCACGTATTGCTCCAGCGGCGCCGATTGCTGAGATTACCCTCTGCCCCACGGCCGGCGAGTTCAACAAGCCATGCGCAGGGAGAGCGCAGCCAATGAGACCGAGGAACGCAGGATCCATGACTGTGGTAGCCGCTGCCGCCGCGTTGGTGTTTTCCGCCTGCTCAGAGGGCGACGGGAGCATTGGGGTGGTGGTGCGGACGGAGTCTCCGCCAAGCGATCACGTCGTGGAGATACTCTCGCCGTCCCACAGCGAGGGTATCGCGTACTCCGAGGCGATAGACTGGACGAGCGATGAGCTAGTAGCGGTAGGGATGGGTACGGCATCGCCGAAGGACCAATCGAGCGAGGCGGCGATACTGGTGGCTGCGATGCTGGTTGCCAGGCGCGACGCGCTCGCGCGGATCGCCCAAATGACCGGGAAGATAACGCTACAAGGGTCGCATGCCGGCTTAGCCACGCTCAGGCGCTACATTGCATCGACTGACTTGACCGTCGACGCGGCGAGCGGCGTGCCCGGCGCGCGCGAGAGACGGAGTTGGTACGAGTGGCAATCGGACGGGTCGCTCTTGGCATTCCAGGAGATGGTCCTGGAGCGGCGTTTCTGGCCGCTGGTGCCCCGGTCCGATGTTGCGACTCTTCCCGCCGCAACGCCGAGCAACCTCCCGCCACTAGACGTGGGCGCGGTGCGGCCACCGTGGGCAGACCAGAAGGGCCCCTTCACCGGCCTCATACTCGACGCCACCGGGATGCGGCTCAGGCCGGCGATGAGTCCGTCGGTCACGGTCGAAGGCACCGATCTGTCCGTGTACCAGCACACCGACGCGGACGAGCAGGCGCTCCGAGAAGTCGGCCTGGTCGGATACTCTCGGACGGTAAGCGCTGCGAAGCTGATGCGCGGCCGAGTGGGCGACAATCCGCTCGTCATACCTGCTTCGAACGTGCTCGGATCGAACATACACGTCACACCACGGGCGGCTCGGATGATCCTCGATGCCGACACCGACGGCGCGGATATACGACGCAACTGCAAGGTAGTGTTCGTCACCGGCTGAGCTGGCCGTGGCCGACTTGAGCGATCCACTCGACATCCCGGCAGGAGGGCGCCGATTTGCCATTGTGTCTCCACTGCAACGCGCCCAACGACGACGATGCCGCATACTGCCATGCGTGTGGCAAGTCGTTGTCCCAGCAGAATATCAACCTCGGCGACATAGGCCTCTTCAAAGGCAACGTTAGCGTAGACGCAGGCCACGGCGACGCGACCGTACAGATCGGCGATGTCGGCATGATCGGCGAAGTCCATGTCGGCTTGGGCCGGGAGGAACTCGAAGAGATACTGACGACCGTGACGGGCCTCTTCGTCGACAGCACCAATGCAGCCAAAGGCGCGTCGAACCTGATCGATGGGCAGTACGAATTGCGCGAGATCATCGGTCGCGGCGGCATGGGCATTGTGTGGAAGGCATGGGACACAAGGCTCGAGACCGAGGTGGCTGTCAAGCTGCTGCCCGATGCAATCGCCCAGGACCCGACCTCTGTGCTGCAGCTGCGCAACGAGGGATTGAGGCTTGTCAAGCTCCCGCCGCACCAGAACATCGTGAGGGTTCACAACGTGAGCAGCCCGGGCCAGCCCATTGCCTACGTTGCCATGGAGCTTCTCAGCGGCCCGACGCTCGAGCAGTACCTGGTGGTGCGCGGACCCATGGAGGAGGAGGCCCTCGTACCGATCGCCGACAAGGTCTGTGACGCTATCGAGCACGCCCACAGCCAAGATCCGCCGCTCATCCATCGAGACATCAAGCCGGGCAACATCATCGTCACGACCGATGGCGTGCCGAAGGTGCTGGATTTCGGCACCGCCGAACTGGCCAGGCATCGCACGATCACGCACCTGTCGGTGCATGCCGGCGCCGACAGTTCGGCCATGAAGCATGCGGAGCGTGTGAAGGCCGGCACGCTGTCCTACATGGCCCCGGAGCTACAAGAACGCCGCGAGGCAACGCCTGCGTCAGATCAATACGCCCTCGCCTGCACGTTCTACGAGTGCCTGTCCGGGTTCCCGCCGTTCACCGGCGTGGACCTTCTTGCCCAGCACAGGGAGCGCCCGCCACAACCGATCCATGGCGTGAGCGACCGGGCCAACGACGCCCTGCTGCGCGCTCTTGCCAAGAGGCCCGAAGATCGATTCGCCACGGTGGCGGGACTCGCGCTGGCGATGTCGCCGCGCGGCCCAGGTCCCGGCGCGATGACTCCTGAGATGCTTCGCGCGATGATCGTGGGGCTTCGCGGGGATGGGCCGATCGCCGGAGTCGAGAGTGGCTCACTGAGCACCATCGGCGGGGTGCTCGAACAACTGCTCGGACAGGTGCCGGACGACCCTCAAGCGGCCGCTCAGCTTGGCGAGGTCAGGGACGAGCTGGACCGCCGCGCCGAGATCGACGCGCTGCGCAAGAGCGCGAGCGATGCCAGGGACGCCTCCATGTGGCCGGAAACCATGGAGGCATGCCGGCGGTTGCTGGAGCTTGACCCGGACGACCAGGACGCGGTCTCATGGCTTGCCGGGGCGAAGCTCCGACAGCAAGAGCACGATAGAGAACTGGAGCACCAGAGCGAGGTCGCTCGCGCCTACCACGCGGCCGACGAGGCGCTGCGCCGGTCCGACGGGTTGGGCGCGCTCGGCTCGATAGACAGACTGGAGAAGCTTGAGCCAGGGGACGAGCGACTGCAAACGCTCAGGGAGCGGCTCGACGCGATCGTGAGCGCTGAGGTCTCGGCGAACCCTCCCGCGCCTGTCGAGCTACCGCCCCCCGTTGGTTGGGCGCGCCGCCGTCGCCCGGTGTTTGTCGCGTTGTTTGTCGCGATGGCGGGGGCCGTCCTCATCTGGCAATACGGAACGCCCTTTGTGCCGAGCGAACAGGCAACACCGGAGCCGTCGCGCGCGACCGAGAGCCGACTCCGCATCGACTCTCTGACTCTGGCGGTCGAGGATCTGCGGTGGCCCACCCACCACCTTCCGGACGATCTACCGATGGACATGCTCGTCTGGATGAAGCTTGGGGATCCCATCGAGCGGGTGTCAAACGCCGCCGGCGAGGATTCCGGTGTTGTCCGTGCTGGGCCATACGTTCAGGAGCATGCCGCGAACCTTGGACGCGGCAGATTGCGCGCGTTCGGGTTTGGCGCGGCTGAACTCCGGGAGGGCAGCAGCGGCACCGAGATCAGGCCGATGTTCCTGCCTCCGATCGCTCCCGGCGACGGCGAACCGAGTCGCGAACTGGTCGTCTGGGCGCTGCGGTCGGCTCTCTTGGACGCGTACACGGTGCTGGCACGTCGCAGCGTGAATCACACCGGCGGCTCGTGGAACCTTCGCGAGTCGTCATCTGGCGGCATGACACTGGGCAACTACAGCGTCGCCACCCAACTCCAGACACCCAGCATACTGCACAGAAGTCGAGGGGGAGTCATTCTCGGCGATTACTTCGTGCGACAGACCGCGCCGTTCCCCGCGCACGAGATCGGCTCGTCGTGGTATCAGGTGCAGTCGGATGGGTCGGTGCTGGCGTATCAAGAGGTCGTGATGCAGATTGAGGAGCGACAAGGGCCACGGGGGACCGTCGACTCACGACCGTCGGGCAGTACCCCTCCGGAAGCTCCGCCCGAATAGCAGGGGCCGTTCACCGGGATCATCATCGATGCGACGGGGTTGCGCCTCAGCCCAGGAATGACCCCTTCCATACTGATCGAAGGGACTGACACCGCGGTGTACCATCACTCTAACACAGATGATGGAGTATTCGAGGCGAAGGGCATGGCCGCGTACGCGCGAACTGTCGAAGCCGCAAGGCGATTACGGGACCGTGCGGGCGCCAACCCGCTCATCGTTCCTGCCGTCTCGGCCAGGGGTAGCAGCGGGGTGCTGACTGATCCGGTGCTGACGCCGGAGAACGCAGCCCGGGTCATGCGTGCGGACAGCGGCGGCGCTCGGATTCGCAAGAACTGCAGAGTGATCTTCGTGACTGGCTGAGGCGGTGGCAAGTAACGTGCGCGCCTTGCGCCGCCACCCGACATCGTGAGCGAGGACGAGAGCGGGAGCATGACATTCCGGCGCGAATCGCTTGCACTGGGGGAGTCGAGGCGTCGGACACCGCCGGCAGCCGCTCGTGACTCACTGAAGCAGGCTCTTGTCCGCTGACATCCGCCCTTGGTCCTCTCATCCAACCCGGCTCAGGAAACGAGGATGGACAACGTGGACCCCGCCACTACACTCTCGCCCACAGCGCCGTTCGCTCGTTTGCGCACTCCGGCCGCTACACCCGCCGGGGAGTCGTGGCACTACGGCCTCGCATGGCCGATGCAGGTGCGAGCGCGGTCGTGGGGTCTGATGTGCAACCTGCGTCGCGACGAGTCGCCGACTGTCGATTTCGAGACGGGCACAGATTTCGTGCCGATGGACGTCGACGGGCCCACGGGGGCTGCATCGCCGGTCTCACGGAATCACGTCGAGCCGGACCCCGGTACGGGCGAAGACCTCGTCATGGTGAAATACCCGGCCGCTGGTGGGTTCGTTCCTGCCGGCGCCCTTCGCCAGGGCGGCTCCGCGCACCCACGCGCCGGCACCGGATTCGGCGTCGCGCACGCAGTAGGCTTCCCGAAGCGACTGCTGGAATCGGACGAACGCCTCAGGTTTCCCGAGCAGGCGCACCAGTACGCCGAGTTGCAGCAGTACCGGATCGATGGGCATACCTTGCGCGTGACCGAGACGAGAGCCGCGCCCCTCGACGATCCTGCCGCCGGCGTTGCCTATGCGGGGTCGTCGTTCACAGCCGCCGTGCCCGACGGCGACGACCTCCTATTCTGCCTGCGTGGCGGAGGCAGCATGGTGCGGCGGGACACCCTCTGCGGAGTAGCCCGGTGGCGATATGGTGCCGATGGCTGGGCTGTTGCCGATTTCGTGGCTGTGCCGGATTCCGAAGGGCGTTTCGAGGCGAGCCTCGTGCGAGCGAGTGACGGCTCGCTCGTCTTCTGCGCACGTGGCGCGTATCCCGATGACTCCAACAGCCTGCGAGTGTGGCGTTCAGCGAATGGCCGAACGTGGCAGACGATCGTCGACGAGCCGGAGTTGCTCACCGTCTCACCCATCACCGTGAACGTTGCGGGAGATGGATCGCCGTACGTCGTGGGCAACCCACGTAGCGACCTGTTCATCGACGATCGGCGCGCGCTTCTCGCGTGGCCGATACGGGCAGGCGGTGGCGTCGGCGATCCCGTGACGCTTCTCGACGGCCAGGCCGCGTTCGGCCCGGCCAGGCACGAGAGGGGATGGATGATCGATCACCCGAGCGGCGCGACGGTCTGTGGAGCCGATGGCAGACCGCGTCACGTGCTCGCGTTCCGAGTTGCCGATGGTGGCGAGATCACCGCCGGAGCGCCGGCTTCACCACATACCGGCTGCTACGCGATGGAAATCCGCTCGCCCGAGACAGTGAGCCCGGTGTGGAGACGCGCGTGACCCGATACGAGGCCGAGACGAATCAGGCATGAATCGGCCGCGGATCATGGAACTGCATGATTCCGGGCGGCGCGGCAACCGGACCGAACTACCGGCGCTCGTCAGCGTCGCCGGCGAGGCCGTCTGCGTCGTCGGGATAGTAGCCGGAGCCGAAAAGGTCGTCGTGGATGGCACGCGCTCGGTGCATCGTACCCTCCGGCAGGCCCCCGGTCTCTGCCCAGCGGATGCTCGTTTCGAGGTGATTCGGACCCATGGTGCCGGTGAGGGCGACATCCACGTCGGCGTGGGACATGATAAAGCGCAGGGCGAACTCCGCGACTGGCAGATCGCCGGCCAGCGCCGAGAGGGGAGACTGGCGGGCGCGTTGCCAGGGCTTGCAGTAGAAGTCGTCCTCGGGTTCCTCGGCTAGCTCCCGCACCACGTTCGACATCGCGCTTCACGATGGTGCCGAGTCCCTGCTCTCGCAGCACCGGCATGAGCTCGCCCGCCGCTCCCTGGGAGAGGACGTTGTAGGTAGACTGCCAAGTGTCGATCGGCCACTGGCGCGCCAGGTCGGCCGCATTTGGTTCACCTGTCGGCTTGCCAACGAGGGCCGCGGCCGCAGGGCCGTCCGCTGAAACTCCAACGAACCGGGCCCAGCCCTTCTCCTTCAGGTCCTACAGCGCTTCAAGGGCCTCGCCCAGCGGGTCGACCGGCGGCAAGCCGTGGGATTGGACGATGTCGATGACGTCGGTGCGCAACAGACGGCGGCTCTCGTCAACGCCTCAGAAGATGCCGGCACGTGTGAAGTCTTCCGCGATCTCACCGTCTGGGCGGCCCGCGGCCCGACCGGCGCCGCACTTGGTGGCCAGGATGAACTCGTCTCTCCTGGTCGCCAAGAAACGGCCGATGCGTTCCTCGCTCCTGTTGTAGAGTGGGGCGGTGTCGATGAAGTTGATGCCTGCATCGAGGGCTTGATGGAGCAGCCTGTTCCCGACGCGGTCGTGTCGATCCACGTCGCCGAGCTTGGCGGCACCGAGACCGAGGCGCGAGACCTTCAGGCCTGTCTGGCCGAGAGTGCGGCGTTCCACTGATCTCCCTTCCGCACCGACATGGATGCCCTTCCGCCACTTACCGGGAGCCGCGACAGTGCAAGATCTCGGAGGCGCCATTCGCGGGGCAAATCGCCTCGTATGTCCGCGGCCACGCCCGGATGGGGCGCCGTGCGCCGTTGCGTGTCCGCCTCCTCGCCCGTATTCCCTACCTGGCCCAGACGGTTCCGCGTGCATCTGTGTGAGGTGGGGCACGAAAGAGGGGGTTGATATATGCTGCGCGACTGCGTTCTCGGTGGTGTTGCTGCATTGATGGCTATCAGCGCAGGATGCTCGAAGAATCCTTCCTCCCCGGATCTATCCAATTCCACGATTTCCCCGTCCATCTTGTGCACCGCCGGGAACACGAGCCCCGTGCACAGCGTGGTAGTCAGCCCGGATGGAAACACGATCATCTCGGGCGGTCGGGACAACACGATCAAGGTGTGGGACCTGGCCGATGGTACGCTGCTGCGCACACTAACGGGGCACACGCACAATGTGCGAAGCGTAGCGATCAGCCCGGCCGGGAAGACCATCGTCTCGGGGAGCCGCGACAAGACGGTCAAGGCTTGGCGCCTGTCCGACGGCAAGCTACTAGAGACCCTCACCGACCACACGGACGGGGTACACAGCGTGGCGGTGAGCCCAGATGGGAGCTTCATCGCATCAGGTGGTATGGAGAACGCCTCCATTGTTCGCTGGGACGTGGACCCGCCGCTCCCGGCGGAGTAGGCGCGACCCATGTCGGTCGTGCGCTCCGGACACTGGCGATGATTGATGCGTTCAGCAGTGAACGTCTGGCGATGAACGCCCATGCTGCATCGCCAGTGTATGGATCAAACGCCGATCCGCCCTGAGCGCCCAGCCATCTCACCATTACACTTCCTCCATCGAATCTTCATCGCACTGTCACATTTACCCTTGCGCGCATCGCGCGGGTCTGTATATTCATCCTATAGGCAGAGGGGTTGCCGCCGCTGAGGTGGTGTCACGCCGGTACCAGACTCGGCGTCCGCGGCGTACAGGGGAGATACACGCGATGTCCGCCAGAAGCCTGTTCCACCCGCACGTATTCGGTCTGCTCGCGTTCCTGATGGCGTCAACCGCCACCGCCCAGACTGACGTCTCCGGCACGATCACCACCACCACCTGGACCGCAGCCAACCAACCCTACCGCGTGACGAGCACAATCACTGTGCCCGCCGGCAATACGCTCACGATCGAACCGGGCGTGGACATGCTCTTCAGCGCGGAGGTGCAACTGGTGGTGGAAGGCGCGCTGCACGCGGTCGGCACGGAGACCGATAGCATCCGCTTCCTGGCCTGGGGACCGGACTGGGGCGGCGTGGCCATGTCCGGTGGTGAGGCCAGCACGATCGCCTATGCCCGAATCAGTGGTGTCGGTGTCGATCAGGGGGGAAGCACAAGCCCTCCTGCCAGCGCCATCCGCGCCGACGGTGTTTGGCTGGACCTCTCGCGCACCGTTATCCGTGGCAATTGGGGCGATGGGCACGGCGGCGGGCTGTCAGCTGTCAACAGCACCCACCTAACGCTGTCATATTGCACGATCAGTGACAACTTCAGTGGTGGGCGCGGAGGTGGGCTGTACATCGACGGGTCGATCGCGACGATGACAGGCTGCACGGTCGGCGAGAATGAGGGAATGATGGGCAGCGGCGGGATCAGCAACGAAAACGGCGCCACGGCAACCCTGACGGAATGCACGGTCCGCGCCAATCTCGGGGGGCATGCCGGCGGGGGCGGGGTCCGCAATTCGTCAGGTACCATGACTCTTACGAACTGCACGATCGACGGTAACAGAGCGCCGACAGGCCCCGGCGGCGGGCTACACAATTCTGGCGGCACTCTCGCCCTCACGGGCTGTACGGTTAGCGGCAATTACGCGGTACCTTGGGATGGCGGAGGCGAGCAAAGCGGAGGCGGGCTCAGCAATTATGGCTCCCTCACCCTCACGAATTGCACGATTGCCGGCAACACGGCCGCTACCGACGGCGGCGGAGTGCGGAACGAGAGCGGGGGCACCGCGACCCTCACGAACTGCATTCTGTGGGGCGACAGCCCGGACGAGATATCCGGTACGGCAGCAGTGCAGTACAGCGCCATTCAAGGCGGCTACGCCGGCACGGGTAACATCGATGCCGATCCGCTGTTTGTCGATGCCGCGAACGGCGACTACCGGCTCCTGCATCGTTCGCCGTGCATCGACACCGGCGATCCGGCCAGTTCCCTTGACGCCGACGGTACGCGCGCGGACATGGGCGCTCTCTACTTCCACCAGACCGCCATCGGTGGCACGATCACCACGACAACGTTGACGGCCGCCAATGGTCGGTACCGCGTCACCGGCACGATCACAGTTCCCGCAGGGAACACCCTCACCATCGAACCGGGCGTCGACGTGCTCTTCGACGCTGACGCGCAGTTCGTCGTCGAGGGCAGCTTGCACGCCGTCGG
>CAZSJP010000044.1:0-13493 GCA_964606675.1 uncultured bacterium | reverse complement strand
CGCACGGCGCGTTGAACGACGCTCTCCGGACGTTCGGGGACGACCTGGATGCCGACATGCGAGTCGACCTGCCCGACGGCAGCGACTTCCGTTCGGCGCCTGCGGACGTGGACGACTACGGTCTGGCAGTCCTGACGGACGGCACCGGCTCGGCGACGATGGAGCCGGACGGCTCGCTGACGATGTTCCTGACGCAGACAGCGCGCTGGTCCGACACGCACCTCAGCAGCAACCTGATTCCCGAACACCGGCAGATGGCGTTCCGGTACGCGTACTATCCGCACGAAGGCTCGTGGCGCGACGCCGGCGTGGTCCGGGCGGGCTACGAGTTCTGCAACCCGCTATCCGCGATAGCGCCCGCGGGCGAACCCGCAGTCGCAGGTTCTCTCCCGGCGTCTGCATGTTTCCTGAAGCACGACGCGCCCGATAGCGTGATCACCGCCGTCAAGCCGCGTGGCAACCCGGTTGCCGCGTTCGAGAGCCGACGCAGCAACCCCGCCGACGGCATAGTCGTGCGCGCCTACGACGCCTCGGGGCGAGGCAGTGCCGGCCGGGTCGGCGCGTTCGGCCGCATTCTGGGTGCTGCACCCACCGATTTGATGGAAGCCCCGAGCGGCGAAGCTCTGGATGTCGGCACAGGTTCGTCGGTGCCATGGTCGCAGGCTCCGTTCGGGATTGAGACGCTGAAGATCGACCTCGACTCATCTCTATGGCCGCCTCTCGGACACGCACGGCTGGGCGCCGACACCGACGGGGACGGGCCGATATGGTGCCGATATTGGCAGCACAATGTCGGCGCGCATCCGATGGGCTACATGCCTGTCGGCATCTACCTGCAAGGCAAGCTGCCGATCGAGAACGAAGGCGGAGGGATGCCCACGGTCGAGCGCGTTCGGGTGTCGATCGTCAACAACTACACCGACAGAGAGATCGAAGGCACGGCGCAACTGAGAGGCACCGACGAGTGGAGGTTACTGCCCCAGGAGGTCCCCTACAAACTGGCGCCGCGCGAGCACATGGTCCGCGAGATAACGGTCGCGCGGGAGGTGCATGCGCGCACAGGCATCCTGAAGGCTCGTCTCGAACACGAAGGGAACGTGTATCAGGACGTGCTTGAGGCGGGGATGAAGACCGAGATCGAGATCGGAGGCGGAGGTGGCGTCAGGAAGAACCGGATGGACGTCAACAAAGAGCGCGAGCCGGAATGGAGCGTCTTGCGCGACGGCGGCGACATAGTCCTGCGAGTGCGCAATCCGTGGTGGCAGCCGTTGGATATAGAGACGACAGTCGTCAGTCCGATGGAGACGTGGGGCGACGACGTCTCTGAGTACGGCTTGGCATCGATTGCGCCGCGAATCGCATGTCGAACCATCGCCGGCCACGCCGAGGAGCTAATCCGGTTCCGAGTGGAATCCCGATCCGAGAGCATGCCGACGTTCTGGGCATGGGCGAAGCTGGCGTGCAACGGCAAGGCCGACTACAAGGCCGTGCCGGGCACGACAGCGTGAGAGGCTCGAACCCTCCGCTTGTCCGTCCTGGCCAGGCTATTTTGCCGCAACGGGGGGAGAGTCGCGCAGTGCCGTGAGATTGAGCAAAACCGTGACCGTGTTGGACGTCGAATTGGCGGCGATCAGGTCTATGTCGCCGTCTCCGTCGAAATCGGCGCCGGTCACGGCTTTGGGGTGATCGCCGACTATGTAGAACGTCTCCGGTCCGAACGTGCCGTCGCCGAGGTTCAGCAGAACCGAGACGTCGTTCGTGCCGACGTTCGCGGTCGCGATGTCGGTTGTGCCGTCTCCATCGAGATCGGCGAGGAAGATGGACGTCGGGAACTCGCCGACGCCGTACGTTGCCGTATCGGCGAACGACGCCTTACCCCCCACCATGCCAGTGTTGAGTAGGACGCGGCAGTAGTTGGAGTCGAGCCTCGCCGTCACCAGGTCGAGTAGCCCGTCCGAGTTGAGATCGCCGGCCCGCACAATCTGCCACCCCGGCACACCATCGATCGCTCCGGCGTTCGCCCACGAGAGGTCGGTCTGCTGCGCCAGCAACGCCAGCGCCCCCTTCTGATCCGCCAGAACGACGCTCTGCCCAGCAGGGGTGAACCGGCCCCCGACGACCGCGCCGCCGATGAGATCTGACCCGACGTTGCCGTCGCGCCCGCCAAGCGCCGACTCGGAGCGCGGGCGGACCATGAAGCGCCACACGTGCGGCTTGGACAGCCTGGTTCCGAAAGTCGACGTGAGGGCGTCCGTGGCGATGCACGTGACCCACTCCCCGGCCACGAGCCGGCTGGACAGGACAGCCGCGACCTCTCGTCGGTCGCTATCACTGGCTCTAATCCCTTCGATCTCGTGCCGCCCGCTCTGGTCGCCTATCACCTGCAGCGCTTCGGCGCTGGCAACTAGGCTCATCTCGGTGTTGAACCGCATCCAAATACGGGAGTAGCCGGTGATGGGGTCCGTCTCTGGCCGTGCGGTGGATCCGTTCGCAGGCGTCGTGGCGATGACCCTCGGGCCCTCGATGCGGAACCCGACCGTGTCGCCGGCGAACGTCCGACGCCCGAGCGAATCGAGCAGGTCGCCGGTAACCATCAGATCGAGATCATCGTAAGGTTGGATCAGACTCTCGCGTTGCTGGGTCTGTGGGACCACCGTAACTCGGAAGGCCTCGGCGTCGTACGATGCGTTGATGGGGAATATCGTCCCCCCTCGGGAACGCAGCTCTATCGCCGTGGCAACGGTGGTCGGATCGAGCCACCAGTTGAACGTCAGGCGGATCACGGAGTCGGCGGAGACGTTGGTCCGCCCATCCTCCGGCTGGCTCTCGCGGATCACGAGACCCTCGCACGCAAACGTGAGCGCGGTCGGGTTCGAGAGGTTATGCGGCTTCTTCGGCGTGCCGCGTATCGCATCGCGAACCGAGACCGTCACTACCTCGCTCGGCCTGAACATGCGCGCCGGCACGAGCGTGTGCTGGTTGTAGCGTGTGCCGTCGATGGTTACGCTCTTGGCCACGACGGAGGCGATCCTGATGGTGTCGACTTGCCCGATATCCTCAATTTCCCCGATGATCGTGACCCACGAAGGGTCCTTCAGGCTGTCTTTGTACGCGACGTCGTCGTTGAACAGGAGATGAATCGCCGCGTCCAGTCGTACGTCGACCTCCTCGTCGGATGGGAAGCTGCCGCTGAACCGGATGGAGCTGTCGACCGCCATCGCCTTGGACGGCCGCGACAGCACGACGAGTGGCGGCTCGCCTGCTTGCGACGACGCTGCAACGATCTCGACGCCGTCATCGGTAGCGTCTATGTTGCCGACGAACAAGTCGCGGATGCGTTTGCCGGCCAGCGTATCCAACGCCACGTCGTATTCGATGCGGCCGAGACTATCGACGCCCTCGTTCAGCAGAACGAGCAGGCGATCCTGCCGTGCAGAGGTGTCGGGGTCCATGAATGTCGCTACAAGGTCGGGCAACCCGTCGGCGTTCACGTCGGATGCAGCAAGTGCACGCGGTCGGTAGCTCGTACCCGTCGAATCGAGCCAGAACTTGGGAATGGGAGCCTTCGGCGTGGCGGTCCTGAAGACTCGGCGGTGGGGCGAGTTGTACAGCAGCGATATCTCTCCGCTTCCGAGGTTCGCCACGGCAACGTCGGGAGCGCCGTTCGTGTCGAAGTCGGCAACCGCCATCGTCCACGGGCTAACCCCGACTGCGATGGTAGTGTCGCGAACGAACAGCGAACCGGGGCCGCCCGAGCGGGTCTGCGGCCCCGTGGTGCCGGAATCGCTTGAGCAACCGACCGCCGCCATCGCGATGATGGGAAATGCCCGGAGCGCTATATTCGCTATTGACCGAAACGTCATCGATTGCCCTATCTCAGCTACACCCGGCACTATGCTGCCGGTCGCACGAGCGACGCGAATCTCACCACCCGGTCCTTCGTTATACTACTCCGACGCCGGAGAGTTGCCGGGCTCCGCCACTTCGTCGGCCTCGGCGTGTGGCAGGCGCCCGTACGCCTCCAATTGGGAAAGCGCCTCAAGCCCGGCCTCATCGGCGCACTCCAGCATTCGTTCGACGATGGACATCGCGACATCCTCGCGGATGGCCGACCCGTCGCTTATCCAGTACGACCAGACCTGGTCCTCGCGCCGGGCGGCCTCGTCGACGTCCGCCACCACGTACTCGCTGTAGCCGGCGACGTCGTCCCAGCCATATACGCCCCGGATAGTCGCATTCTGCCAGCCCTGAGACGGGAACTCGGCGATGTCCGGATGCCCCTGAGACGTGTACCAGAACGGCTCGACCGAGAACCTGACCGGCTGCCAGTCGGTCTCATTGCGGGCGTACGTCCGGCAGAATCCGATGCCGTGTCTCGCCAGCACGTCGAGGATATCCGGGCGGTCTTGCAGCCCTCTGTAGCACCCGATCGCGTCGCTCAGGCCCGTGCACCGGACGCCGATCCTGTCTCTCATCGTGGCGAGGGCCGCGCCGATCTCTTCGTCGGCCTCATCCAGCGACATTCCGGTCCACACCGTCGTCTCGCCGTCGGCCAGTTGGCAAACGGTCTTCAGCGGACGGTTGAGAACGACCTGCAAGTCGAACAGCGGATGCGACGCCAACTGCGTGAGTGCGTCGCAGTGTTCGTCCGTCATCCCGCTCGCCACGTACAGCGTGCATGGCGCGCTGCGTCTCTCGTGGACCTCGCGGACAGTCTGCAGAAAGTGCGACGTTACATCGCCGCCTGTAACAACGTTGTACCCGATTACCAGTGCCGGCACGACAGTCTCTTTCCATTCAGATGCGGGATGGGCGCGCGGATATAGGGCGGTCGCCGCCCTGAAGATACACGCTCAAAGTAAGCGTGCGAACTCGCGACCACAACGAGAGCGGCGAGGTCAGTAGCGCAGAGGCAGGTGCCAATCGAGGTCCGCTCGAAAGCCGATGCCCCACTCGGGATCGTGTCTCGCATTGTCGGCATTCTCGGTCCGCGTCGCTCTGAAGCCAAGTGTGACGACGGCGCCCCGCATTGGCGGCGCTTCGATGGCGATCTCTCCGGCCGTGCGCGAGTCTACCGTGCCGAACGGAAACGGATCGCATGAATACCCGAAGTTCGCGCCCTGGGCATCGACCGGGTACCGGCTGTCGAATCGGGTCTCGCCGCGCCTTCTGTGCGTAAGGGCGCACGATGCCCGATAGCCGCCGGCGTTCTCCCAGTAGCCTTCGAGGAACAGCGCATCCCCGTCCGGTCCGAGGTAGTGCCCGAGTGCGGCCGATCCGTTGCTGTAGCGCATGTGGGGCACGCTATTGCCGTTGTTGTACATCCATCGCGTCACCATGGTGTACTCGGCGCCGAGCCCGGCTCGATCCCACCCGAACGGGGCTTCCCATCTGGCGCCCGCGGTTCCCCCGACCCTGTGCGGCGACTTGCCGTCGAGCGACACGTCGTCGATGAGCACCGATACGTACGCCTCGGCGCCCGGAACGGGCCTGACGGTCACGTCCGCAGACGCCAGCCCGTTGGTATCCTCGCCATACCGGTTGGTGTTCACCTCCTCGGCAAAGAACCACGTCAGCGGATTGGAGCGCCTGTACGAGATCCCGGCGCCGGAGCCGCCGTAGAGAACGACCTCCGCGAAGCCGATCTCCAGCCAACTGAACGGAGTCATCACCAGCCGATGCCCGGCGAGGAAGCGATTAGCTTTGACGCCGTCGCCGTCGCGTCCGGGCTGGAGTTCGCCGGAGAACGCCGCGAAGTGAAGCCACCTCAGGCGGACCTGCGCGGCGATCCTTACGACAGATGGGGCGTTCTCAGAAATCAGCAGGTTGCCTTGCCGGCCGGGACCCCACATTGCGGGCGCCTTGCCGAAACTCGCGTAACCCCAGCCCGATTCGTAGTTGACGTACGCCGCGTCGACATACCCGGACGAACCCAGCCGGTACGTGTCGCCGCCTGGGTAGTTGCTGTCACCGACGCCGTCGGTGTCCATCTCGAACCGCTGTCCGGTCGTGACGTTGTCACTCACGCGAGCGACGACGTCGAGGGTGTTGATCAGCCGCACTTTGTCAGCGGGGGCGGCGGCCGGGAGGCGATATGCCCGCGGTCGGTCGATTCGGGCCGGGCTTGAAGTCGCTATGGCGCGAGGATTAACGTCGGCGCCGATCCACCACGCCGCGCCCTCGCGTAGCGAGTCCGGCAAGTCGCGGGAGAACTCGGACATGAGCCGATCGACGATCTGCCGCTCGTATTCCGAAAGCTGCTTCGCGCCGGCGGCGAGGCGCAGCACCCCCATCGCAACCTGGCGCCGGGTGTACGGACGGATGGTTGTGGCCGCAACGATGCGGTGCCCCCTCACCTGCAGCGCGTCGACGTCGCGATAGGCACGGCTGTCGGGCATCAGGAACTCGCCACGGGCGGCCGCAGAGAGCAGCAGTCCGGTCAGCAGGATGCCCATGGCGAATCGCGACATTGCCGAGGCTCCTAAAGGGCGATGGGGCCGTCGAGCGGCCTATCGATGAACGTGCGGAACCACAGTTCGACGCTGAGGAGCATCCAGATCTGATCGCCGAACTCTCCCTTCCCAGCTCCGTGGTCGGCTATCGCGCGGTCGACGGCCTCCGGACTGAAGATACCTCGCTCGCGTGCCCGCGGATCCGTCAGCACCTGCGTGACGCGGTCGTTCAGCTCGCCGCCGAACCACTTCGGGAGCGGCGACGGCGTCCCACGCTTGTCTTTGCGGTCCAGGATAGAGTCGGGAACCGTACCGCGCATCGACTCTCGCTCCACGTATTTCGTGACCAGATGGCGCATCTTGAGTTCGGGCGGAACTGTCGCCGCGAACTCCACGACGCGATGGTCCAGCAGTGGAACGCGCGATTCGAGCGAGACGGCCATGCTCATCCTATCCTCCGCGTGCAGCAAGCCCGGCAGATAGTTCCTGATCTCCCAATACAGCATGCGGTTCATCGGGTCGACCACCGGAAGGTCGCTCATCAGCTCCGCTCTTGTGTCGTGCTCGTGCTCCAACAGGCTTGGATGCAGCATGTCCATCATAGCACTGTACCGGCTCATCTTCTGGCCTACTCGGCGCAATCCGACAATCCGCACGTGGTCGATGAGGTTGCCAAGCGTCGTCAGTATGTCGCCCGCCGAGTATTTGCCCCGGAGCGCTCCGCCCATCATCGTCTTCAGATAGCGCGGGAAGAACCGGTAGTAGCCCCCGAAGAGCTCGTCGCCGCCTTGGCCGCCTAGTACGACCGTGACGTGGTCCTTCGCGACTTTCGAGAGGAAATATTGCGAGACCGTGGGCGAGGACACCGTCGGCTCATCCATCCACCAGACCACGTCTGGGAACATCCGCCACGAGTCCTCCATACCGGGGACGATCTCGAAGTGCTCCGTAGCGTATCGCTCGCGGACATACGCGATGAACTCGCGTTCGTCGTACTCGGGGCCTTCGTCGAACGCGAGCGAGAACGTGCTCATGGCCCCGAGCCGGGGCTGCGCCAGCGACACAATCGAACTCGAATCCACCCCGCCGCTCAGGTAGGCGCCCAGCGGAACGTCGCTTCGTAGCCTCAGCCTCACCGAGTCGTCGATGACGTCGTGCAAACGAGAGGCGTAGTCCTCGACGGGTGCCGTGAGGTCTGGGTCGGACACGAGTGGGACGTCCCAATACCGTTCCATGCGGACGTTGTCGGGCCTGACGAGCATCCAATATCCGGGCAGCAAGCGGTCGACGCCCTTGAAGAACGTCTCTCGCCCCGTAGAGAACATATGCCGGAAATACTGGTATATGACACGATGGTTCGGCTCGGGGCTCACCAAGCCCGATGCGACGATCGCCTTGATCTCGCTGGCGAAGACGACGCGTTCGCTGTCGATGGAGTAGTAGAGCGGCTTGATGCCCAGCCGGTCGCGAACTAGCCACATCGATCTCTCGGCGGCATCCCAGATGCCGATGGCGAACATCCCGTTCAGCTTGTCGACGCACGCAGGTCCGAGTTTGCGATAGAGGTGGAGGATCACCTCGGTGTCGGATTGCGAACGGAACCTCTCGCCTTCGGCCTCCAGCTCGGAACGCAACTCGACGTAGTTGTAGATCTCTCCGTTGAAGACGATCGTGTATCGACCGTCCTCGGTGCTCATCGGCTGATGGCCGGCGGGAGAAAGATCGATGATGCTGAGCCGCAGATGCCCGAGGCCGATGCCCGGCTCGCGAAACGACCCCCTGTCGTCCGGGCCTCTGTACGGCATCGTATCGCCCATGGCGTCGAGCATCTCGACGGGCACTTCATTCTGCCCCGAACGCCAGTCGACGCCCCAGATTCCGCACATGACCGCAAACCCTTCAGTCGCAGCGCTCGGGGTTGGCGTCCCCGATCTTGTCAACCAGGCGACCCACGTCGCCGGCACGTTCGCGCGAGCACACCAGCACCGCGCCTCCGGATACGACCACCACGAGGTCGTCCACCCCCACTGTCACGATTGCCGGGCCGTCGGTGACGTGGACGGAGTCACAGCTATCGAGAGTGAATACCTCGCCCTCGGACACGTTGCCGCCCTCGTCGGACTCCCAAAGACGCCCGACCGTGTCCCAGTTGCCCAAGTCGACCCGCTCGATCCCGCTATCGACCACTACGAGCGACTCGGAGTGCTCCAGCAGGACATGGTCGATGGATATCGATGGGATCGCCTCGTACGCGCCCGTGAACGCATCGTCGTCGCCGCGGCAGCCGAGGGCGGACGAGGTTGCGTCCGCCACGTGGGGCGCGCACTTGCGCATTTCCGAGAGGAGAACGTCGACGCGCCACGTGAACATGCCACTGTTCCAGAAGCAGCCCGCCTCAAGGTACTCGGACGCCGTTTCAGCCGGCGGCTTCTCGTGGAATCGTGCGACGTCATACACCGCCGGCGGGGCCGAATCGCGCGGCCTCGGCGATGGCACGATATAGCCATACTGAGTCTTCGGACCGTCGGGCCTCAGTCCGTAGAGGGCCAGGACGCGATCGTCATCGGCGGCCGACACCGCGCGCCCGACCGCTTCAAGAAAAGTGTCGGGGTTCGTGATGTGATGGTCCGCCGCAAGCACGACCATGACCGCGTCGCCGTCGCGCGAGAGAAGCTCTTCGGCGGCCCACGCCACCGCCGGTGCGGTGTTCCGGCCGACCGGCTCGAGCAGCAAGTTGTCCGGAGGCAAATCGGGCAGTTGATCGCTCACGAGGCTCGCGTGTTCGCTCGAAGCGACCACCAGGACCCGGTCCGATGGTACAAGCGGCGCGACGCGATCGACTGTCGCTTGCAGCATGCTACGGGCGCCGGTCAGCCGAAGGAACTGTTTCGGGCGCTCCGGCCTACTTGCCGGCCAGAATCGCTTGCCGACTCCGCCGGCAAGTATCACCGCGTACACCGGACCGGCGACGCAAGGAAACGGACCTGCCATCAGAGCCCCTGTACGGGGGTATCTTCCCAGTTGTAGACGACTTCTCCATCCTGCATAGTGGCGAACCGACCCCTGTAGTAGTCGCGGTTCCGTAGCTCGTCGGTGGTCATGTCCCTCTGTTCGGTGCCGAGCAAAGGCTCCATGTCGGGCACCAGATCCCGTACGTGGCGCGCCTGCTCACCACGAGGCAGATCGGCGAACTCGACGAGATCGCGCAACTGCTCGGGGTTCATCGATACCGGCCCGTCCTTGGTCTGGTCGGGTTTCAGAATCGTGAAGTGGCGCTCGACGAAATCCGCGCCGTAGCAGAGCGCTGCCTTCGACGCCGTGGTGCCGTCTCGCGCGATCAGCGTGTGGTCGCTGAAGCCCACCAACGGCGTGAATTGACGCAACCAGTCCATCCTGCGGAGGTGGAGCTGATCGAGCGGCGTGGGGTAGATCGTCACGCAGTGCAGGAAGGCGAAGCGAGTGTTCTTCAACACGTCGGCGGCCTTCGCGATCTCTTCGTCGTACGTGGCGCCCGTCGAGACGACCATGAACTCGAACCCATCGGCGAGTTCGCGGAGCATCGGATAGCTTGCGCAGTCGTAGCTGGCAACCTTCACACCGGCCCAGTTGTCCGCGCGCACCATCGGCGTCCGCCCTCGATTGAATACCGTGGTCATCGGGAGCACGCCATGCTCCCTGCATGCCTCGACGAACTTGCCGTGCGCCTCAGGCGTGAGGTCCAGCCCGCTCAGCCGTTCGGCCTCCGCCGCGTACGGACGGACGATGGCGACGTCGTTACCGTTCTCGTCCTTGCCGGTGTCGAATCTGGGTCTGTGAGTCAGGTCGTCGCTGAAAATGGTCTGCATCTTGACGTACTTCGCCCCGGCCTCGGCTGCCGCTGCAACCATCTCCAGCAGGAGTTCGACGTCGCCGTTGTGATTCTGGCATACTTCCGCGATTACGTGAGCCATCGTATGACCTTTCTCGTACGAACGCCCCGGCTGCCGTTTGGCAACGGTCGCGTCGCTTCAGTCAGGATTCTATCCCGTCGCGCAGGTTCTTGAGCGCCCACTCGGCGACTACCAGGTCGACGGGAATATCTATGTTCGCCGCGCGTTCCGGCGGTACGATGTACGGACGAGACACTTCGCCCTTGAATGTGTCCTGCTCCATGAGCACGTCGCGCCGTGTGGCGTAGACGGAACCGGCGCGCAGGTAGACGTGCGGCAGGTCCTGCCGGGGCATGTTCTCGACGGTCTCGCTGTCGTAATCGACCAGCGCGTCGTCGACTATCCGCTTCATCCGCATCGGGTGGTGGCCGCCCACGTCCACGACGCTGATGACCGAGTCGGCGCCAGTATCGGAGAGCTTCTGCAGCGAAAGGTCTATATCTTGGGCCGTCCGCAACGGCGTCGTCGGCTGTAGCATCACGACGACGTCGTAGTTGCTGCCCCTAAGCGCCTCCATCTCGCGCGCCGCGTGCTGGATCGTGGGAACCGCCTGCGCATCGTCGGTCGCAAGTTCGGGCGGGCGCATGAACGGCACCAGCGCGCCGGCCTCACGGGCGACCGATGCGATCTTCTCGTCGTCCGTCGTCACTACGACGTCCGTCATCCGCTCGCTCGCGAGAGCCGCTTCGATCGTGTAGACTATCAGCGGCTTGCCGAGGATGGGCACGATGTTCTTGCCCGGAACGCCTTTCGATCCGCCTCGCGCGGGGATGACACCAAGTACTACTGGCTCGGGTGACGACACGTGAAGGAACCCTCCATGCAAACCGGACCGACGTGGACGTCCGACCGTCGGGCATTGCGATCAGCCCTGGGTCGGCTCACTCGCTCTGCGAATCATCCCCATGCTGGCGTAGGAAATCCCGTCGACTCGGCAGACCTCTTCGGGAAGAAACAGGTGCCAGGCATCGAACAGGAGACCGGGGCGCCGCATCGCGCCCAACAGCGAGAACAGGTCCAATTTCGTGAAAGACATGTGGTTATTGAGAATCGCGACCACGTCGGCCTCGGCGAACCCCTCCTCCAACGAACACGGGCGGGCGCCGAGGGCGCGGATGGCGTCGTCGGCCACAACGGCGTCGCATCCCCACGGCTCGATTCCGTCCTTCTGCAGCAGCCGGAGCATGTCGACGCCGGTAGAGAAGCGCACGTCCGACGTTTCGGGCTGCCCTTTGAACGCCAATCCCGCAAGAAGCACCTTGGCATCGCTCGGAGACCTGCCGCTGTCCTTCAGGAAGCCAAGCACCCGGTTCGCTACGTAGCTCGGCATCCCGACGTTGATGCCGCGCCCGATGCCTGCAAGCCCGTCTTCGACGCCTGCCTCTCGCGCAACCGAGTCGAAGATCAGCGGGTCCTTGGTGAGGCAGAACCCACCGACGCCGGGGCTGGGTGTCGGCACCCGGTCGCGCGGGTATCCGTCGTTGGCCGCGCGGACCAGTTCGGCAGCGTCGAGATTCCAGTGGTCGCAGATCAGCGCCAACTGGTTGGCGAACGCGAAACTCAGGTCTCGGAAGGAGTTGTTGACCAATTTCACCATCTCCGCCGCTTCCAGCGACTCCACCTCGACTATCGTCGCCGTGATGTTGCGCATCAGATTGGCGGTCATCTGCGCGCTCGTGCGGTCGTAACCACCGACGATCTGCGGCAGGTGTCGGAGTTCCTCAAGCGCCTTACCCTCGACCGTGCGCTCCGGCGCGAACGAGAGGAAGACATCTCTCCCCACGCGCAAGCCCGATCCCTCCGCGATGATCGGGGCGATCGCACGCCGGCACGCGCCTACGGGAACGGTGGAGCGAACAACCACGAGGCCACGCTTCCGGACTCGGCCGGCAACGCTGCGGGCGGCCTCTTTCAGATCGTCCAACCCGGGCTCGCCCGATTCGGGATCGATCGGCGTGCCGACACAGATGATGAACGTATCGGCCTCGACCTGGTCGATCTCCGACGCGATTCGCAGGTGACCTTTTTCGAGGAGATATGCGAGCAGCGGGTCCAGCCCGACCTCGTGGAAATGGGCCTTGCCGCTCCGAACCGACGAAAGGATGCCCTCGTCGGTCTCGACACCGACTACGTCGAGGCCGGCATCGGCCAGGGTCGCGGCCAGCGTCAGGCCGACGAACCCCAGCCCCAGAACCGCCACCGAGCGGCTCGGAGCCTGCGTCTGGTACCACAGATCGTAGAAATCCACTATGTCGGTTACGCGCCCATCGTCGTCCACCAGAATCAGCTTATCGACCTTCAGTTCGCGGAGCCGCGCACGGCTGCCGGCCTCGACCGAGACGCGTTCGAGCAATTCCGAGGCGGAAAGGCTGTCCGGCAACACGACAGGGTCGCTGACCATGACCGACGCGACCGGGTCGTCGAGACCGGTTCCGCGCAAGAGACCTCGGCGGATGTCTCCGTCGGTCATGATTCCCAGCAGTCGGTCATCGTCATCGACGACCAGGACCATGCCGGTTGGCGCGCCGGCAAGCACCGCTCCGCTGAGCACTTCCATGGCCGCACGGATAGTGGTGTCCGATCCCACGCTGACGGTTCTGAGGCGGTCCGGCATCACGCAGCCGGCTCCTCGTCTTTTACGGCCTCTACCTTGGCTTCCTTCTCTTTTTCCTTGTCGTCCGAGCCGTAGTAGTAGTTGCCTCCGTAGTAGTGGTAGTAGTAGCTGTAGTAGTGGTAGCCGCCGTAGTGCCTTGAGACGTCGACGTCGTTCAGGACGGCGCCGAGCACGGGCACCTTTGCGTTCTCAAAGATCGATAGGGCGTGTTTCGCGGCGGTAGTCGGGGTGGAAGAGCAGCGGATGACCAGCAAGAGGCCGTCGCTTCTCCTGCCGAGAAGCGCAGCGTCGGTCACGGCTATGATAGGCGGCGAATCGATGATCGTCAGGTCGTATTCCTCGCGCAGTTCGTCCAGCCGTCTGAGCATGGAGTCGCTGCCGAGGATCGGAGCCGGGTTCGGCGGGGTCACTCCCGCTGTGATGACGTCGAGGTTCTCAATGCCGGTGGGTTTGGCAACGTCGGCCAGCGTCAGGTCTCGCACCAGCAATTCCGAGAGG
>CAZSJP010000043.1:0-13540 GCA_964606675.1 uncultured bacterium | reverse complement strand
AATGCAAACGCTACGACTCACCGAGGACAACGTCCTGACATTGCACACCTAGACAGTGAACAAGCACCTCCGCACGATAGCTTAACATACTTCGGCGTTGATCACAAGCCTGGCGCTCGGGCGAATACAGTCAGCATTCTGACTAGCGGGCCGATGCAGCGAAACGCCGTGCGAGCTCGCCTGGCGCTTGCCCCACGGGATGTCGCCAGGCTCCAACAATATCAGGCCTACTCATCGCTTACACCGTATCGGACCGTTCGATCCCGATCGCGCGGTCACCTCAGCCACGCGCATTGGGCACACGCGGCCGGTCGCACCCCTGAACGCGGCCCCGGTCCACAGGGAATGGTCCCAGGACCTCGGACGCGACACCACGGACGAGGCCGGTTTCGAGTTCCAATAGCTCCGCGTGCACCGAGAGCATTCTCATGTTCCGATCGCCCCCAAGAGCAGGGTCATCCCAGAAATACTCGCCCCTGACCAGGTACTTGACGGATTGAGCGTCACCCCACTGGGCCACCGTTCGCGGGTCCCACCAATCGCCCCGATATCCGGCGCTCTCCTCGAAGGCGCTGACGATGCTGCGCGTCGTCAACTCGAAGGCCTTGCCGCTCGCGTTGGACCTCCCGATCGCGTAGTAGATTCTGGAGCCGATCCTGCGTCCGATAGGAGTCAAGCACTTTCTGCCGGTGTCGAAATCGTGGTTCATCGGGCTGGCAACCGCGACAGATATTGCCCTACCGGCGCGTCCGGACTCCGTCTCCATCAGAGGAACCATGATCTCGGCGAACGCGTCCCCGATCTCTTCTATCGTCCCGCACGCGGTGCCGAAGCTATCGCACATGCACTGGCACGCGACTAGACCGGTGCAGAGAGAGGCCGCGACGCAGAATCGCAAGCGCATCCGTCGCCAACCGGCACGTAGACCGGCCGGTTCGCCGGCATCGCGCGGCAATGCGGCTCGGCGATCCTGTGCGGCAGCGGGCAGGACCTCAGATCCAACCATGTTCAGCTCTCCCCTAGACTGCGACTGGCCGATTCTGTATGCTACAGTAATACGACTGAAGGCACGGCACAAGGCCAGCGTGCAAGGGAAAGCTGGCAACGACTTGGAGGGATCCCGATATCGTGGGGCATCGCGCCGCAGATATAGAGGAGCGCGCGGCACATCGGCGTTCGCCTGGCGGGATCCTCTTGGGGTAAGGTGTGTCGTCCATCGGTGGGAGCCGGCGCGCCTAGGGCGGCGAGACTCGGGCGTTCACGGTGTGTGGGGTATGTGTCATGCACCACGGACCCTCTCTCGGGGATATCTCACCGCTCGACCGGCACCCGGCAGGACACGGAGGATCGCGACACCATGAAATACTGCGATTACTGCCACACGCCAAACCCAGACGAGGCGGATAGGTGCAGGGAGTGCGGCCACGTGTTCCCGCGTCGCGCCGAGGCAAGAGACCGTGACAGCGCAAAGCAGGCTTCGCTCGCGGCCGGCGGGTTGCCTGATCGGTCGTCCGCGCTGGCGGGCCTCGAGGCCGGTAGTGTGCTGGCGAACCGTTACCAGATAGTGCGGCTGATCGGCCGTGGTACGATGGGAACGGTGTATCTGGCACGCGAACGGACTCTCACGCGAGACATCGCGCTGAAAGTGCTCCCGCCCGCGGTAAACGGGGATCCGAGCGCGATTGCCCTCCTGAAGAAGGATGTGCGTCTTGCCTCATCCCTGAAACATCCGAACCTCGTAGAGATGTACCTTCTTGAGGAAGCTCAGGGCTTGAGTTTCATCGCGATGGAGTACGTGGAGGGCGAACCCCTGACCCAATGGCTGGCCAGTGGTACGACCGCACAGCGCATCGAAGGGTTCGAGCGTTTCGCGAACTCGCTGCTCAGTGCGATCTCCCACGCCCACTCGTTCGATCCGAAGCGCGCCGTGGTGCATCAGGACATCAGGCCGAGCAATATCCTGATACGAGATAGCGACCGCACGTTGGCGATAGCCGATTTCGGCATTTCCGAGACGCTCAGGAACGCGACGGCGAGCGCGGCAGGCGGATCTCTCCTATACATGGCTCCTGAGCTGATGCGTGGCGAGCACGCCACTGCGGCAACCGACCAGTACGCAGTAGGCTGCACCCTGTACGAGGTACTCTCGGGGCATCCTCCGTTCTGTCGAGGTGCAATCGAATCCATCATCCACCAGATATCGTCCCATGAGCCACAGCCGACCGCCGACGTGCCAGACCATATCAACGCGGCGATCTCGCGATCTCTGGCGAAGAACCCAGCGGACAGATGGCCGGATCTATCAAGCTTCGGCGAAGCGCTCCGGAACGAGCGGCCGGTCGAGGTCGACATCGCCAATACGCCGTGGGATCTCCGCAAAGCCGTATTGTCGTTGCCTGCCGACCTCGGTGCCACGATGGCAAAGCTGAAAGCAAGCCTTCCGGATCGGACGAAGGTGCCCCCCCGGGCCATCGCAGCGATGATCGTGGCGTTGCTTGTCGCTGTCTCCGCGTTGCTGTGGCTGATACCGGCCGACGTCAGCGTTGTGGTGAAGACCGCGCCCGACGGTGCCGTCGTGTACGTCGACGGCAGCACCGTCGGCAGCAGGACACCCGTTGTCGTCGACATGGCTACCGGCCGGCGCCGCGTCCAGCTTGCTCTCGGTGGGCACACACCCTACGACACGACAATCGTCGTCAGGGATGGCTTCATGGAGCTAGGTCCGGTCGGTCTACGCCCCAGATATGGGACCGTCTTCGTCCGGTCCGAGCCGCAGCGCGCGAGAGTATGGTGGGACGGGACGGAGCAGAACGGCGTCACGCCGGTTCAGATCGATAGCGTTCCGTCTGGGCAACACCGGGTCAGAATCGTCAAAGAGGGCCATGTCGAGCTCACCGCCGATATTGCTACAGGCGGGGCTGCGGGAGCGATCCGCCACTTTGAGCTTGAGGGAGGCGCGGTCCTGTTCCGCGAACGCTGGGCGAGAGAAACATACAGGGACAGCGTCGTGGGTGCCGAGACGGTCGCTGACCTGGCTGACAGCGTCCGGGCCGCGATCGCGTCGGATGATTGGGATGCGGCTACGCAACTCAACGCCGAACTGCGGGCCCTGAACTCCGATTCGGCCGATCGGTTTTCGAGTCGCATTGGGGAGGGCAGGCAGGCAGAAGAGCGAGAGAGGGCAGAGAGCGAGGAACGTGCGCGAGCGGCGCGGGAGAAGCTCGCGGAAGTGAGACAGTTGAAGGCACGAGCCGAGAGAGCTATTCGGTTGCGCAACTGGGGAAATGCCGAGGAGGCAGCGAATCAGCTTGCTCAGATGGAGGCAAGCGAAGCTCGCACCATCGGGCGCGCGATCCGCCGGGCGAAGGCGTCCCGCGCACAGCAACTCCAGTCGCGTGTGCCGGATGCGTGGCGCGGGCGACAGCGTTCCAGCCTGGATGCAATGCTCGGCGAACTTCGGACGCTGGGTCACGATGACGAAAGCGTGCGCGGGTACGCCAAACTCCCGGGTGACCAGCTGGAGACACTGCAGGGAAACAGAAGCTATGCGCTGTCCGTGTGCATCACTCCTGACGGTCGCCAACTGGTGTCCGGAGATGCAGATGGCGCGGTCCGCGTCTGGAGCTTGTCACAGCGCAAGATCGTTAGGATTCTGACCGGACACACCGGCCCTGTCAGGTCGGTCGCGGTCGATGATAGCGGCCGGTACACATTGTCCTGCAGCGATGACATGACGGTCCGGGTATGGGAGACGAGCGACGGTGCCCCCGTCAAGGTCCTCACGGGGCACACCGACAAGGTGCTGGCAGTGAGCGCAAGCCCCGACGGGCGGTACGTCTTGTCTGGCGGAGCCGACAGGACGGTCCGGATATGGAGCACGCGTGATTGGAGACACGTAGGAACCATCTCCGATCATGCCGGGCCCGTCAGATCGGTCGTCGCCAGTCCCGACGGGCGACACTTGGTAACCGCATCTGAAGACAGTATGGTTCGCATCTTTGCCGTTGGCGTCCGCCGTGCTCAGAGGGTCCTGTCGGGGCATCGCGGGCCCGTGCACTCGGTAGCGGTTAGTCCGGATGGGCGCCACATCGTGTCAGGTAGCACAGACAGCACGGTGAAGGTCTGGGACTTTGCCACTGGAGCATCGAGAAAAACACTAATAGGACACACGAGTTACGTGTACTCAGTGGCGGTAAGCCCGGACGGCCAGTACATCGTGTCTGCAAGTGCGGACAACACCGGCCGACTCTGGCACCTGACGGACGGTGCCGAAGTGGCCGAGCTCAAGGGTCACGCCGGTGTGGTCTCGTCCGTAGCAGTAAGTCCGGACGGCCGGACTATCGTCACAGGAGGGTTCGATAGCACAGTGCGCACCTGGCGTGGCACGGCCCCATAGCCGCGCCGGCGGAATTGCCGCCGGCTGCGTCTCACAACTGCAGCCCCGCAGACGTGCCCTTTGTTCAGGACGACCAGGACGCGTCGACGATCGGGATGGAACTGGCCAGCGAGATGCTCGATTCGCGCTTCCGGCGCGCCAATGACTCCGAATCCGATAGGAAGCCGGCAAGCAGTCCGTAGAGATTCTCTAGCGTTGTCGCTCGGAGCATCTCTACTTTGCGAAGCCGCAGGTCGTAATCGCTTGGGATTCCGCTCTGCAAATCATGCCATCCCGCGAGCGCGCCTGCGTTGTCCGCCCGTCGCCGTAGCGTTTCTGCGCGCCGTGGGTCGGCTTGACGGCCGCGCGGAGGAGAAGATACCCCCACCCGGCCCAGCCGGTCGCCCGCGAGGGCTAACTCTCGCGTAGCTCGGCTCGCAAGGCTCGGAGGACAGCGCGATCCTCCCTGCAGTCCATCCTCGCCACCAGCGCCAGTCCGTCTTCCGCCCCGTCGACGTCCGCCGCCTCAACCGCCTTTGCTGCGCGGTCAGAGAAGCTCTCCGAGGCCGGCGGATCGTCACGCGGCATGACAGCGGGGAGAAGCGCTCGATCGCGTGGCCCCGGAGTCAGATCCGCAGCCAGGCCGGGACCAACGAAGTCATGCGTTTCGGCGGGCGAGCCGTCTTTCTGCACCGCCTGGCCAACCTTCGTCCCGAGCGCGTTGACGGAGCGCCAGCGGTCTTCTAGCCCTCTCGCCAGTGCCCGCAGTATGGCAAGAGACGGGCTGCCTGGGGCGGAAGCGGTCGCGTCGTGCAGATCGCACACAGCCCCGCATCGTCTCGCGAGCGGTCGGTTGGGATGCTGCACCAGCCGCGCTATCCTTCGGGAGAGTTGATCGGCGCCGGGTACGCCGTGTTCGCTGTCGGCATCGGGCTTCCGAACCACCAGCACGGAGCGACGCGCATGACACCCGCCTACCGCATCGGGGTAAACCATCACCTGTTGCATCTCGCCGCCATGGAAGACGCGGGGGTCCACGAGTCGACGCTGGCCGAGGTTCTCGAACTGCCGGGGTTCGACGCCGTCGACATGTACTGCACCGGCGACCCCGCGCAACGCGCCCGCGAAGCAAGGTCCGCCGCGTCGAGCGGTCGGTCGATCGTGTACAACCCGCCGCTGCTGTTCAACATTCCCGGATGCGATCAGAACGCAGTGGCCCCGGAGACCGTCAGGCGCACGCGCGATACGATCCTGCCGCATCTGGATTCCGCGGCCGCCTGTGGGGCGAAGCTCACCAACATCACCAGCGGGCCGAACCCCCTTCCCGATGACCGCGCCGAGGCATGGTCCGGATGGGTGGATTTCCTGGCCTGGTATGGCCACGAGGCCGCCACGCGCGGGATGCGAGTTGTCATAGAACCGTTCGATCAGTCGATAGGCAAGAACCTGCTAGTAGGCCCAACTGCCGACGCTCTGAAGTCGGTCGACGAGGCGCGGGGCCTGGGCGCCGACAACGTCGGACTGATGGTAGATATGGGTCATCTACCGATCATGGGCGAATCGTTCGAGCATGCCGTGGGGCTTTCGTCAGGATGCCTGTGGCACGTCCATCTGGGCAGCGCCGTCATTCGGGATCCCTCGCACCAATGGTATGGCGATTGCCATCCGCCGCTGGCCATCGCGGCGGGCGAACACGGTGTCGACGATCTCGCGGCGTTCCTCTCCGAGCTGGCCGCTGTCGGCTACGTCGAGGCAGACGACGCGACGCTCACCTGCGAGATGCGACCCTACGAGAACAACACCCCCGCCGAGAGCGCGGCGATATGGCGCGACATGATCGATGAAGCGTGGGGCATGCTGACCGACATCGAGGGCGAACAATGACATCGAGGGAACGACTTCTCACAACGCTCACAGGCGGCATCCCGGACTGTGTCCCGGTGGCGCCGGATTTCTCGAACATGATCCCCGCGAGGCTGACGGGCAAACCGTTCTGGGACATCTACCTCTACAACGACCCGCCGATCTGGGAAGCCTACATCGACTGCGTGAAGCGGTTCGGCATCGACTCGCTAATGGACGGATACTTCTCCCTGTCGCTCCCGGAGGAGGACGCCGCGAACTCGCGCGGGAATGATGGCTGGGAACGATTCATCGTGTTCCGCAGCGACGAGCGCATCGTCACGCAGGCTTCGCGCGTCAGGCAGGGCGGGCGCGAATGGGCGACGACCGTCGACGTGTACTACGTTGCCGATTCGCCAACCGGCGCCGTCGACCCGGCCAAGATCGGCCTGCCCGCAGTGCCGACCGAATGGGAGCCGCTGGAGGGCGTCAAGCCTGTCGACCACGGCCCGTCGGGGCTGAAGCGTGTCAAAGAACTGATGGGCGACCACGGCCTAATCGGGGTATTCGTAGCCTTCACGTCCGTACTGGTCAACACGCAGCAGGTGTACGACTACTACGACGACCCCGGCAGATACGAGGGCATGGTGGACGAGAGAATCGCCGCGGCGGAAGAACGTTTCCACCGAATCATGGCATTGGACGTTCTGCCGGACTTCCTCTGCGTCGGTGGCTCAGGCACACTGGTGTTCCAGACGGTCGACATATTCCGCAAGATCGGCCTGCCGGTGGTGAAGCGCGTCATCGAGCTTGCGACCGACGCCGGGATGCCGACTCAGATTCACTCGTGCGGTCCGGAGAAGGAACTCGTGCGCATCATGGCCGAGGAGACGTCGCTGACGGCCATCGACCCGCTCGAGCCCCCACCCATGGGCGATTGCGATCTGGCGGAGCTGAAGCGGCTCTATGGCGACAAGATCGTGCTCAAAGGCAACTTGCACACTACCGATGTGATGCTGTACGGCTCAGTCGATGACGTGATCGCTGCGTCGAAGAAAGCCATCGACGATGCCGGCGAAGGCGGCGGGTTCATTCTCTCGACCGGCGACCAGTGCGGTCGCGACACACCGCTTGAGAACCTCCACGCGATGGTCGACACCGCACGGACGTATGGTAAGTACTAGCCTCCACGAACGAGACCTGAGCGTCTCATGGGCGGCGTGACCCAAACGAAACGGGCGGGCGGGCGAGAGTTCGGCGACGCGCGTGGTCTGTGAAGCGCCCGACTGGTCGCACCTAACACTTTGTGGATGCCGCAGATAGAGGAGGGCTTGACGGCGTGTATGCTGCTGGGTATTTTGTTGGTAACAGGTCCTCCAGACAACTCATCCCCCAATGAAGAAGGACTGCGCCCATGGACTCGGCTGTGTTGCGGGAAAACCCAGTATTGCTAGAGAGTAGCTTCCGCGAGGAGCTTGGGACGTTCTTTGCGTTGGGGCCAGAGACAATACAGCAGATCATCGAGATCTGTGTCAGGTGCGAGCAAGCGTCCGAGCTCGGCGACGCAACGACATGGACAGCAATCGCGGAGGCCAGCGGCGAGGCTCTCGATGATGTAGTGAAATGGATACAGCCAATCCGGTACATAGGTGCGATCAGCGCAATCGATGAGACCCCTTTGGGGGATGTGATCGAAGCTCTCGATGAGGCCGGCATCCTGGGCACGGAGAGCAATGCAGAGAAGAGGGCAAGCCTAGCCGAGGCATGTGTACCTATCGCCTCGTTGTTCGAGAAAGTGAAGCAGGCCGCGTTGCCAGATATCCCTGCCCGCAGGCTGAAGAGCTTCAAGACGCGCTGCAACATAGGGACAGAGTTCATGGAGGAATTCAACCCGCAGATAGACACAGTCGACACATACCGGGCGCGGATAAAGAGACTTAAGTCGTACACGACAATGCACGTGGCATTGGCTGGCGGACCAGAGGACGAGATCGACCTCGTTATCGCTCTCGATGGACAAGCATTGGACCAGATGATAGCACACCTCGAGTTGGCTCGCGTTCAGCAGCGCGCCGTAGACGGAGAGTTGGACCGGAGAGGAAGGGCGACGGAGGCAGAAGATGAAGCCGAAAAGTAGGTCCGGTGAGAACGTATTCGCCAACATCGTACGAGGGCGTACTAGTGGCTCCCTGTCCGCTTTGGCGATGCTCGCGATGCCTCAGCACGCGGTGGCATCGCAGGGCCCAGCGCAGATGACTCAGGGCCAGATCGTCAGCCAAACAGGCGAGACGCAACTAGGCGACTACCAGGACCCAACCCTCCTGCGCTACAATAGGTTGAAGTATCGGGAGATCGAGACTTCTGAGCACAACTTGGGCATCGAGTACAGTTTGGGCGCAGGTGGCATGTACGACTTCGGCGGTGGCGGCGGATCGAGTTTCATGAGGCCGCCAACGAAACATCTGAGCAACCTCGTGATTACCTCGTATGGTAGCGAGAGCGAGCCATCGCAGTTCGAGTCCGAAGCGCTGCGCCGAGAACACAAAGCGCTCCGGAGCCAACACGAGGCGCTGAGGATTGAACACGGGCGCGTTGGAAGAACAGCGGAAACGCTCGCGAAGGAGCTAGCCGAGGCGAGACAGGAGAACGCTGCCATCGCAGAGCTAGTCTCTGAACGCTATCCCACGAGAATACTAATGCTCGTCTGCTGGACATCAGCCATGGCATTTCTGGGCAGCCTCATGGCTGCACTAGAGTATGATGTAGTTGTGATACACCCCGTTCTTGCGGGAATCGGACTAGCTATCGCAAGTGGCTTTGGTCTCCTCGCGACGTGGAAGATGAGGGTGGAACGAAGGTTTCAAGCATGAGCACGCTTGGCGAGTCGTGGTTCGTCGGAACGGTGGCGTATACCGTCATCGAGTGCACATGCATCATCAGCATGAAGAGGACCTTCGCCGGGATTGCGTTAGAACAAATTTGGCGCATCATCATATATGCGTTTAAGGAGATATTCTCAGAGGAAGGCAACAGTAAATTCTGTGGTGCGCTCTTGGGGCTTCTTGTCGCCCTAGGAGCAGCGTTCGTTGTGCATGCCATGGGCTGTGCATTCTCGGGACCTGACGCGCGGAAGGAGATCATCCTAAGTGCACTTTGCGTCATATGCCTGTTGCCTCCGATACTCGGGCTGTATCTCGTCAACAGGATCCTTGTAGCGGGAACGCGAGTGAAGCCTGGATAGGCAAGGCGCCAAACTGGGGAGTGTGTGCGATCCACCGCGCCCGCCGCAGTAGACGACGCGGACCGCGCTCAGGGCCGTGCAGTTGGCATCAGGTGTGGACTGGAGAAAGACAGCACTCAACAGCCTCAACAGCAACCGCTTGCACCAGGGCATTCGTGCCACCCCAGGAATCCGACGACGCGGCCCCCAGTTCGCGGACAGCCTACGCCTGCGGCGAGATTGCCTTGGGATCTGGATTGGGCGGGCCGCGACACGCCGCTTGAGAACCTGCACGCGACGATCGACACCGCGCGAACGTACGGCCGATACTGAGTTCCACAGACGAGCCACGAGGACCCCATGGCAACCAACCCACACGCCATCAGGCCGCTTGCCGACGACTACGTCACGCTTTACGAATCGCCGAGCCCGGACGACCTCTGGTGCTACAGCCCGGGGATCGCCGTCGTCGGCGGTGCCGACGGCCGCATCGTCGCGACGACAGGCCTTGGTGGGGACACGGTCGCGGACCCACCCGCCGTCGATGCCGCCGGAGCCGCGTCCCGGCTGGTGGCCACCATCGACCTCGGCGGACCGGGAGCCGCCGACTTGCCAGGGCCCAAGGTGCAGAGAGGCGAGGGCGGCCGCCTGTGGCAAGGCAAGGTCTTCACGTCGGACGACCGTGGCCGGACGTGGACACACCGGACCGACTTCCCCTTCATGCACGCGCGCCCGTTCGTAGCCGGAGAGTCGGTCTACGTCCTCGGCCAGGGCAACGACCTCATTGTCATGCGCTCCGACGATAGCGGCGAGACGTGGGGCGAACCGTCGAAGCTCACGGATGGTGAGCACTGGCACCAGGCGCCGTCGAACGTGCACTGCGCCAACGGCTGCGCCTACCTGGTCATGGAGAAGCGCATCACGTTCGACTCGCGCGCATGGTCCGTCTGCGAGATGGCGCCGGTCCTGCTGCGCGGGCGTCTCGACGACGACCTGACTCTGAGGGAGAGCTGGACGTTTGCTTCGGAGCTTTCATTCCGCGACGCGCTGGAAGGTGCCGATTCGGACCCGGCGACAGACTACTTCGGCGTGCCGTTCTACCCGACAGCCTATCCGGGTCCGCACGAGGTCGCACCCGGGAGACAGTCGGCGCCGATAGGCTGGCTGGAGACGAACGTCGTGCAGTTCGTCGACTCGGACCATTGCTGGCACGACCCATCCGGGCGGACGCTCCATCTATGGGCGCGTGCGCACACCGGCGGAACAGGGTACGCGTGCGTGGCCAAAGTTGTGGAAGAGGCCCCTGGTTCCGGCGCGATGACGACAGTTCTGCAGACGGTGCCCTCGGGCAAGACGGCGCTCTACGTCTCGTGCCCAGGCGGGCAGATGAAGTTCCACGTGCTATACGACGACCGGATGGCGCTCTACTGGCTGCTATCGACCCAGGCAACCGACAGCATGACCCGCGCCGACCTGTTGCCCCCGGACCGGTACAACCTGCCGAACAACGAGCGCCGTCGATTGCAGCTTCACTTCTCGAAGAACATGATCGACTGGTGCTTTGCCGGGCTGGTGGCGGTTGGGCCGTGCGAGCGCGGGTCGCGGCACTACGCGTCGATGGTCATCGACGGCGACGACATCCACGTGCTGTCGCGATCCGGAGACGAACGCGCGAGCAACGCCCACAACGGCAACATCATCACGTTCCACACGGTGCGGGATTTCAGGAGCCTAGTCTACTAGGTCGATGATATCGGCCGGACCGGTCGTACAACACCGCACAGGCATCGCGTCAGGAAGCCGACGACGCTGGTGTCCGGATCACGAACTCCCATCCCTGGAGTAGTCGCGCGTCTTGACAACATCTGTGAGGTCGACGAATCCCGCAAAGCGAATCTCGTCTGAGACAAGCAGTTCCCTTTCCTCATCCCCCAGAAGGTCGGCGAACCCCGCAGGCAACGCTTTGGATGCGTTCGCCCCTGCGTCCTTAGAATAGGCGGCATGTTCCCTGAATACTCCCTCCAGTGTTTTCGCTTCATCATGTGTGCAGCCCGCTTTTGCGAACAATTCATGCACGACTGTCGCCCCATGGTCATACCCGCTGACGGGGACGTATATGCCCCTCCCTCCCGCATGCGGCTCGCTCAGGATCTCGTTGGGAATGATCATGATCTGCCCATCATCTACCAATCCCTTGAGGTCCTCGGACAAGCCCGGCGAGACAACATCGAGGAAGGCACGGATAGCGTCCAGAGGAAAGAAGAACTCCTCCCTCCACATCCTGAAGTGCACGCCCTCCCTTATTGCTTTCCTTATCGCTTCGTCATGGACTACCTCACTCCTGTAGGCCATGGCGATCGCAGCATGCTCCTGACGTTTCGCGCTCTTCAGTCTGTGGAACCCCTCAGGCGTGTCCCGATCGGTACACTCATCATCTGTATAGAACGTGATCTCGTACGACCCTCCGTCGTCGGACGCTTCAGCGAGACACCAGTAGAGAGATTCGTCGATCGCGGACGGAAAAAGGCACGTGACCCCGTCCAAGCTGCGAACTCCAGAGACAAACTTGAAGAATATGCGAGGCTCGGCCCTCCAATCCCGATTCGAGAACAGAACTTCCTCTTCTTTCTCTACCATTCGCGACAGGGACGGATTGTCTGCCAGGACCCTCGCCCGCAGGTAATACTCCAATATCGCGATATCTCTTATTTCGACATTCGATAGGTGCCGGAACAGAGCCATCCGGATTCTCCTCAAGCACTCTCGCAGCGGCAGTGTATGGCACCCTCTCGGCCGCTGAATGTAGTCGCGAAGAGGGAATCGACCGTGAGCGGTCGGGGCACCGATGCCGGATTGCTCCAACGTCCGATCCGATGCTCCGATGCCGAATATAGACGCATGCAGGTGCGTCGGAAAGGGCTTGTTCGCGTGTCGAGCAGGCCGATCCAAGACTATCCCCACGCCACAGGGGTCCCGGCCAAAGCCGACAACACGGACGCAGCACTCTACGGCGCCTCGGCGGCTACACGACCGTCGGGGCGCCGTTTCATGGACGCCATACCTACCACGCCGTCACGCCGCCGTCGACGACCAGATTGTGCCCTGTGACGTAGCTCGACGCTTCCGACGCCAGAAACACGACCGCGCCCATCATCTCCTTGCCTTCCCGCCCCATCCGGCCCATTGGGATATTCGCGCTGCATGCCTCGACGAAAGGCGCCGCCTGGTCTCTGAGGAACGCTCCGGGGCTGATGCAGTTGGCGCGAATCCCGTATGGCGCCAGATACACCGCCATGTCGCGAGTCAGTCCGATGACACCGGACTTCGCCGCGTGATAGTCGGGGGTCGCTCCGCCGATGTCGGTCCCGTCGTACTGCCGGCGGTCCTTCCCGATGATCCCCGCAGTCGACGCGATGTTCACTATGTTGCCCGACTTCGCGGGCATCATCGCCTTCGCCACCGCATGCTTCGCGCAGACAAACGCCCCGGTCAGATTCACGCCGACAACCTCATCCCACAAATCGAGCGGGCGCGTTTCCAGCCGGGCATTCTCGGGCGTGCTCGTGACGATGCCGGCGTTGTTGACGAGTATGTCGAGCCGCCCGAACTCGGTCAGCGTATCATCTACCGCGCGCTCCGCTTGTGTCTCGTCGGGCAGGTCGAGCGCTATCGGCAGAACGCGTTGCCCGGTCGCTGCCGCGATAGCTGTGGCCGAGCCTGTCGCGGCGCTCAGATCGCGGCTCGTGATGGCGACATCGGCGCCAGCCTGGGCAAGGGCGAGCGCCATATCGTATCCGAGGTTGCGTGCTCCGCCCGTGACGAGTGCCGCCTGGCCGTCGAGGCGGAACAAATCCCACACGTTCGTGGCGTTCATGCTATGGCCTCCTCTCGCCGCGGCTAGCACCCTTCCCACTCGGCCCAGAACCGGTCTTCGAACAGGTCGCCGACGTTGTCCTTGACGATCACGTTCTCGCCGTGTCCGCCGAGGTCCTTCATTAGCTCCGACAGCGCACCGCGTGCCATAGCGTTGTCCTTGACGATCGAGTTGGCTAGCTGTGCAATGTCAGGACGTTGTCCTCGGTGAGTCGTAGCGTTTGCATTGG
>CAZSJP010000042.1:0-13701 GCA_964606675.1 uncultured bacterium | reverse complement strand
TGGAGCGTTCGTGTCGGCAAACGACACGGTCGCATCGCGTGGACGATATCGGCAAGCAGGACACACCGCTCCGGTAGGACCGACAGGACGACGGTCGCCGCCCAGATCGACGTCGGAATGTAGGGGCGCACGATGCCCTGTCACACTTGACTGCACGCGGGAATTGTTCTAACATTAATGGTCTCATTGAAGCATGATCGACCCGTACGCGTCGGCATCGACCGGCTCGCGCAGGTTTCCGTATTTCGAGGATCGAGGTAGTAACAATGCATGCAATCGTACGTGTTGCAGGCGTGCAGGCACGAGTTAGCGCCGGCGATCGCGTCATCCTGCCGCGGCTCGATATCGACGCTGGCGAGAGCGCCACGTTCGACGAGGTGCTCATGCTCTCCGACGGTGACGAAGTCACCATTGGAGCCCCGACTGTCGAGGGCGCTAGTGTCGAAGTGCAGGTCTTGAGGCACGACCGCGACAAGAAGGTCGTTGTGTTCAAGAAGAAGCGCCGCAAGCGGTACACAAGGAAGAACGGCCATCGTCAGCGGTATACCGAGGTGCAGGTGACCGACATCGTGACCGGAGCCTGATCGGCAAGATCGAGGCTCGTTTCATAGGAAGCACGAACCATGGCGCATAAGAAAGCTGGCGGGAGTTCACGCAACGGCCGCGATTCACAGGGCCAAAGGCTCGGAATTAAGCGTTACGGCGGCGAGTTCGTCAACGCGGGCACCATAATCGTACGACAGCGCGGAACCAGATTCCATCCGGGTACCAACGTCCGAAAGGGCAAGGACGACACGCTGTTCGCCACCGTCGCCGGACACGTGCGGTTCGCGGCGCATCCCTTCGGCAAGGGCAAGGTGATCTCCGTCGATCCGTTCGAGATGGAAGTGCTAGACGCTCCCGAGACGCCCGAGATCGCTCCTGCCGCTGCCACTCCCGAAGCGAGCGAAGCCGCTCCCGAAGCGTCGGAAGCAGTCGCCGAGACCGAAGAGACGGTCGAGTAGTAACAGCCGAAACGCGAGATCGCCGGTCGTGGCGAGGCGTGGGAAAGAAGATAGAGCCGAGGCCGACAAGTGCGGCCCCGGCTCTCATTCGTTCGCGCAAACGGTATACCGTCAGGTCCCGGTTGGTCGCGGTTCATCAGGCGGCGGCCCGTCCAGTTCCCTCCTGATCCGCATCAGCAGCTCGCCGAGATGGTAGGGCTTCTTCATGGAATCCGTGCCCGGCCGTAGCAATCCCTGGTACTCGATACTATCTTCCGAGTAACCAGTCGTAAACACGATCTTCACGCCAGGATACATTTTGGCGATCCGCTCTGCGACTTCCGGCCCATTGATGTCGGGAAGCACGACATCGGCAAAAATCGCATCGATTTCCCCCTCGTGATCCCGTCCGATAGCCAGGGCCTGTTCGCCGGTGGATGCCGGTAGCACCGTATAGCCCTGGTCCTTCAGCGCAAGCGTCGATGTCGCCAGAAGCCCTTGCTCGTCCTCTACCACGAGAACGGTCTCGGTGCCGCGCATCGACGTTTCCTCGGCTACCTTTGTTACCTCCGCCGGCGCCGCGGTGATGGCCGGGAAGCAGACGTCGAACGTGGTGCCTGCGCCTGGCTCGCTGTTACATCGAATGTAACCGTCGTGCTGTTTGACGATTCCGTAGACCGTCGCCATGCCCAGCCCCGTACCGTGGTCTCCCTTCGTAGAGAAGAACGGCTCGAAGATATGATCCTTCGTCTCCTCATCCATTCCGTGCCCGGTATCCACGACGCCTAGCCTTACATACGGCCCGGGAGCGCAGTCCATCTCCTCGGCGAGCGCGTCGTCGACGTCGATGTTGCCGGCCGATAGCGTTAGCGTACCGCCGCCGGGCATCGCATCGCGGGCGTTCGAGGCCATGTTGAGGATGATCTGCTCGATCTGCACCGCATCGACTTTCACATTGCTGACCGTATCCTCGGCCGATACCGACAGCCGAACGTTCTCGCTGATGATGCGTTTCAAGAACGGCGCCACGTCCGTCAGAATCCTCTTCATGGACATAACTTGCGGATTGATGATAGCCTTGCGGCTGAATGCGAGAAGGCGTCCGGTGAGCTGCGCGGCGCGATCGGCTGCTCGCGCCACCTCGGCGACATGCGCGCGCGCCGGATCGCCGGCGGCAAGGTTCTTCTCGACGATTTCCGTATAGGCCGTGATGACAGTCAGAAGGTTGTTGAAGTCGTGCGCGATGCCGCCCGCGAGCCTGCCGACGGCTTCCAGCCTTTGCGACTGGCGCAACTGCGCCTCCAGTTGCTTGCTCTCCGTCACGTCCGAGAAGACCGTTGCGAACTCACCCCTCCGCGGGCTGTACGCAGTCACCTCGTAGAACTTGTCCAGTTCGCCCGCGAACTCCTCGAAATGCGACGATTCTCCCTCCAAGGCCACCTTCCCGTAGCGCTCGATCCAGAACGTTTCGATCCCTGGCAATACCTCGAGCACCGTCTTGCCAAGGACATCCGCTCGGCAAAGCCCTGTCAGCTTCTCGAATGCGGGGTTGACGTCCAGGAACCTATAGTCGCACGGATTGCCGTCGGCGTCGACGATGATCTCGTGGAGCGCGAAGCCGTTGAGCATCTCGTCGAAGAGCGAATGATATTTCTCCTCGTTGATGAGGAGGCTTGCCTCGGCTTGTTTGCGCTCGGTGATGTCTTCGCCCGACCCGAGCAGGCCGACGACCTCGCCGGCACCATCCACGATGGCCGTGGTGCGCCATCCCAAGAGCCGCCTCTCGCCGCTTCTGGTGCAGACCGGCACCTCGACGACGTCCTGTGGATCGCTCTGCCCGGCAAGTGCGTCGCGGAGAAGCGCGCCGGCTTCACTCCGGAAGTCTTCGGACACAAAACCTTCGACCCACGGCAGGCCGATCACACGCTCTCCATCGCACTCCAACAGCCGACGCCCCGCCTGGTTGAACACTTCGATGTTGAGGTCGGTGTCCAAAGCGACCATCACGACTCCGGCGCCGTCAAGGTATCGCTGCGCCCTTTCGCTCTCCTCCTGGTGCGCGTCCTGGATTCGCTTGTGGTCCGTTATGTCCCTGATCAGTCCATCGTACGATACGAGGATGCCGGCAGCGTCGTGGGACAGAACCGCGGTGTTGCTTATCCACCTGAGCGCGCCGTCCTTACGCCGTATTCGATGCTCCAGCGGCGGGGGCGTGTGCCCACCGACCACGCTGGCCGATTGCTCCAGAACCATGGCACGGTCTTCCTCCGGCACCATTCGGATCCACAGGTGAGGATCAGCCTCGAACTCTTCGGCAGAGTATCCCGTGACGGCCTCGCACGCATGTGAGTGCACAGTCCGCGCAGGATGTCCGTCCTCGATGTACGTGGTGCATATGTAGTCGGTGACGGCGTCTATGATCCGACGGTGACGTGTCTCGCTTCTGAGCAGAGCTTCCTCGGCCTGTTTCCTACCCGTGACGTCGCGCGTGGTGGCGATAATCGACGCGGGGCGTCCTGCGGCGTCGCGAATTGCCGCTGCATTCGTCTCGCCGATGAACGTGGTGCCATCCCTACGAAGATGCGTGCAGACCGCCTCCTTCAGAGAGCCGTCGTCGAACGTCGAACGGATGCACTCGGCTGCCAAGACCCGGTCGGTGGGCGCCACCAGATCGACGAGATCCGTGCCGACAAGATCCTGACTGCACTCGCATGCATACAGCGCAGCGGCCTGCGGCGAGGCGTACGTGACGCAACCGTTCAGATCCGCTGTGATGACGGCGTCGGGCAGGGTCCCTACCAGTCTGCGATAGGTCTCCTCGGATCTCGTCAACGCGTCTTCCGACCGGTTCCGTCCGAGCGCGGTGACCAGGATGTGACCCACGATCTTCAGAACGGACACGTCGTCGTCCGACCACCGTTTCTCCTCGGAGGTCGAGTCGAACCCGAGGAACCCTATCGCGGAATCGCGGTCGATCATCGGCAGCGCCACAACCGACCTGATGCCCCAGCGCTCGAAATGCCGCTGCTCGCGCGATGCCTCTTCCGGTAGGTCGGCGACGCGCGGAACGTATATCACTTCCAGGCCGCCGATTCTGCGCGCTATCCATGGAAGATGCTTCGTCTGGACCGTGCCTTCGGGGCTCGCCCTGCGCGACGCCACGCCGTCGGCGCACCATTCGTGCGTGTTCCTCGCGACCGCGCCATCGGTGCTGAACTGGAAGACGTAGCTCCTGCCTACGCCGGCAAACCTCCCGATCTGAGCCAACGCGTCCTCTATCGCCTCGTCTATTTGGCCGGTCTCAACGCTGATGAAGCTCGTCGATATGTTCGTGATGAGCCGTTCGAACTCAAAACGCTTGTATAGAACGCTTTCGGCCTGTTTCTGATCGCTGTGGTCGGTGAAGCTGAGCTGATATGTCTCAAGTATCGTCGAATAGGTCACGGACGCCTTTATGGGTGTCTTCGTGCCCTGAAGCGATACGTACGTGAAGTCGGCGTTGACTCCGATTCTGTAGCGCGCTGCCCGAGCCTGTCGCCTGTCCTTCGCGGCCGACTTGGCGTGCGCCAGGCGATCGACATCTCCCGGAGACAGGAACTCCGCGATGGAGCGCCCTTCGCACTGCGGCCGCAACATGTCCGGCTGGACCGTATCCAGCCCGTCGATCTCGGCATACTCGAGGAAGGCGTTGTTGAGGAACTGGATGACGTTGTCGGAATCGATCTTGACGACCGGGTAGTCCAACGCATGGAGTATCCGCACCGTTGTCTCGAGATCGCCGGCCTTCTGATCGAGAAGCGCCCGAGCGGACGCGGCCTGTTCTTCGGCCGCCCGGCCACGCGATCGAAGCTTCGACACCGCAAGGCCGAAGCCCACGAACAGCAGTAGTACCACGGACCGCATGTATATCTCAGACGGTGGGATGCCCAGGATGAGCATATCCATGAACGGCGCGTCGTTGAACGCGCCGGCATCCAACGCGGCGTCGAGGAGCCAGAACAGAACGCCGAAGACGACCGATAGACCCAGGATGGGGCGGACGGGACGTGGTCGCGTAGGTTCGTGGACGTCGGTGGCTTCCGAGATGATACGATCTGCCGGCGCAGTAGTCTGGCTGGGCATGCCGTGCGCTCCCCTGCAACATAATTCCGACGTATCGGAGAGCGCGGATTCGATTACGATCCATAGCGAAATGCAATTCGCCGGGGGGCGACTCCTGTGTCACCTCTCTGAACGCATCGTTCGCATTCGCTTGCGAATTTTCGCTTCGACGCTCGCCGGCAGCGGCGTGACCACAGTTGGCGCAGGCCTGCTCGGTTCCCTTCTCCTTGCCTGCCCTTCAGCCGGCGGCTTGCGCTCCCTGGGTTCGTATGGCTCGCGCTGCAGCATGCTGTGTAGCAAGATCAGTGCCGCATCCTTGTCGGGAACGAGATCGCGATCCTGTGGGCCTTCAGCGCCACCGGCAGGCATCGCGGCGCCAACGCACGACGGGCAGCCGTACCGACATGGGCATTCGGTGATCAGTTCTAGCGCAGCGACCATAATCTGCTCGATCCACTCGTAGGCCTTCTCAGCGAACCCAATTCCACCGGGATACTTGTCGTAAACGAACGCCGCAGGGCGACCCAGGTTGCTGCTGTCGACGACCCCGCCGATGTCTCTGGGGTCGCCCATGACGAACAGCGGTATCACCTCGACGAGAACGTTCACGATGCCCTTCAGCCCTTCCGATGGAACGCGGCCCCACTTGCGCACCGTTTCGAGGCATTCCGGCGGCGGGACCAGCCAGAAGGCCGAAGTCTGCAGAGTTCGCGTCGGCAGATCCAGGTTCTCGTAGCCGATGGAATCCCTGCTGCCGAACTTGATCTTCTTGAACATCGTCACCGTCAGGCTCACGGTGACGTCGCCGAATGCGACCGTCGAGATGCGCCAGCTGTTCTGGCGTTCGTTCGTGTCCAAGCGTATATCCGGTTCGCTAACGGCCTGCGTGTAGTAGTCGAGCCCCTCACGTCGGGCGTACGCTATCTTCTGATCGACATCCAGCCGGTCGATGAAGTAGGTTTCGCCGTCGTGCAGGTAGACCGCATGTGTATGCGCCTGCATGAACGCGCTTATCTCGTCGAGCGTCCCACGTGTCCGCGGGCCTTCGTCTGTGATCTCCGTGATGGTGTAGGTTGCATCTTCGATGTTCCTGAGCCGCACTTCTCCCGCCGGATAGCTGCTATGGGCGTATCTCCACGCGTTGCCCTGCCGCCTCAGGTGCTTCTCCTCGGTTAGCAACTCCACCATCGCCCCCGTGAACTCGCCGAACAGGCCGGCCGCCTCGTCGGCCGTCACGGGCAACTCCTGCGCAGCACAGCGCAGATGCCCGATCGCTACGTGCGGGTTCGTCGGGTCGATGATCCCGTGCTCAGGGTTCTTGCCGAACAGATAGCTTCCGTGGTGCATCAGATATTGGTCTACCGGTGTGTTGTGGCCGACGAGCACCACGAGCGAAGGCTCCGCGCCTCTGCCGGCGCGGCCGGCCTGTTGCCACGTGCTGGCGATGGTGCCGGGGTAGCCGATAAGCAGGCATGCCTCCAGAGAGCCGATGTCGATGCCCAACTCCAACGCGTTCGTGCTCACGACCCCGAGCAACTCGCCGTCGAAGAGCTGTTTCTCGATTGTCCGTCGCTCTTCGGGCAGGTAGCCGCCGCGGTATGCCCTGACGCGGTTCGCGCGCGATGCGCTGTGACGAGAGAGGGATTCCTGCACGTATCGGCACAGCAATTCCGCCATCCGCCGCGTTCGTACGAAAGCGATTGTCTGTGCCCCCTCGTCGATCAGGTCCGTCATTAGCTGCTGCCCCTCGGCAAGCGGACTTCGTCTCTCGACCTGGTCCTGCTCGTCAATGAACGGCGGATTCCACAGAACGAAGTATTTGGGGCCTCTGGGTGCGCCGTCGTCGTCGATCAGCTCCATCGGGCGGCCTGTGAGCTCTTCGGCCAACTCGACCGGATTCGCTATCGTGGCCGACGAGCACAAGTATTGCGGCCGTGCCCCGTAGTGGGCGCACACCCTTGCGAGTCGCTTGAGGACACCCGCGACCTGCGATCCGAACACGCCACGGTAGGTGTGGACCTCGTCTACCACTATGTAGCGCAGCTTCTCGAAGAACCGCGCCCACTTCGCATGGTTCGGCAATATACCCGCGTGAAGCATGTCGGGGTTGGTGAAGATCAGTTGGCCGGCGTCTCTCAGCGTCCTGCGCATCTCCGGAGGCGTGTCGCCATCGTAGGTACCCGCCACGGCATGCAGGTCCGGGATCGGCTCCAGAGCGCGCGCCGCACCGCGAAGCTGGTCTTGCGAGAGCGCTTTGGTCGGGAACAGATAAAGAGCGCAAGCATCGCTCTCGGCGAGTAGTGATTCGAAGATGGGGAGATTGTAGCACAAGGTCTTGCCACTGGCCGTGCCAGTAACCACGACGACGTCTTTGCCCGCACGGGCGAGGTCGATCGCGCGTGCCTGATGTATGTAGAGATCGTCGATTTCGCGGGCAGTCAGCGCCGATCGCAGCGCCTCCGGCAGTTGCTCCTCCGGCGAAGCGAACCTGGCAGCGCGCCGCGGCAACTCCTCGAAATGGACGATCTGGTCGCGCCAGCCGCGTTGATTTCGCAGCAGGTTCAGGAAGCGTTGCACATCCATGATGGACAGACTCCGATGCGTTCGATGCGGTTGGCAGCGGTTGACACCTCAGCAGGTCGCACAAGATCGGCTCGCCGCCGGAGGGCGATTGTCGATCTGCAATCAGAGGATACGCAAAACATGCCGCGCGCCCCTGCGTTCATCGAGGGACGGGGGGGGAATTGGCCGCTCCCCGTCGGCGGCGCTAACATTAGTCCGTCATCAGACCGTCATGCTGGAGCGCTCGTATCGACCGCGTCGGCACTAGTCGGCGGCTCGCCCGATACCCGAGAACAGGAAAGCACGAATGCCGGATTCGGCTACGGAACAACACTCCCGACGGCGGTTGGCCTATCTGTCAGCGGTCTTTCCGGTGCCGTCCGACGCGCTAGCCGGCGATGAGGTCCGCGGCATGCGGCTGCTCGGTCTCGACCCGATGCTCTTCACCATCTACCCACCGCCCGATGATTCGGCGCCGGCCGACGACGTGCTGATTGCCGAGGAAACTCACTGCCTCGAACCGACCCCGACAGCTCGATGGATCAGGCTGCGCGCGTTCATCCTGTACCTTCTCTATCGCCCCGTGCAGTTCATCGGCATGTGGTGGCGGCTGATTGCCTCCGATACGGTGTACTACTGGCAGTTGGCGTGGCGCGCGTTGCCATGGATTGCGCAACTCGAGACGAGCGGCGTCGGGCATGTCCACTGCCATCTCGCGACCGACGGGTCGGCAGTGGCGTGGATGCTTCACAGACTCGCCGGTGTGCCGTACAGCGTCTCAGTGCATGGGCGCGAACTCGACAATCGGTATCTGCCGGAACGCCTGCACGAAGCCCGAACGGTCTTCGCCCCCGATGAGACCGCCGGTCGCTATCTGGAGCGCGAGTTCCCTCGCGCTATCCGTCGGATCGTGTCCGCTCCCGGCATCGACCCGCACGCGTTCCAACGACGGGAGCCCTACACCGAGCGCACTCCGTTCCGACTGGTCACCGCAGGGCGCCTGTCCAAAGAGGCCGGGTACGAAGACCTGATCGATGCGGTTCGGATCCTGACGGATCGATCGATCGAGGTCGACTGTGTCATCATTGGCGACGGGCACCTGCGCGGCGATCTGGAGCGACGGATAGACGACGCGAAACTCTTCGGCCGCGTGCTCATGCCCGGTCTCGGCAGTTCAGACGATCTTCGGCGCGAACTGGAGGCGGCGTCGCTCTTCGTCATGCCCTGCGCGGCCGATGCCGGCGGGGTGCCTCGCGGCACCCCGAGGGCGCTGATGACGGCCATGGCGATGGAACTGCCCGCGGTTGTCGTCGACACGCCCGAGCATGTTGACGTCCTGGGTCCCGAAGCGGGCCGAGTCGTCGCCGAAGGCGATGCGACGGCGCTCGCGGATATGGTCGAGGAGCTTGCGAAGCTACCCACCGAAGAGCTTCTTGGGATGGGGATCGAAGGGCGACAACGGGTCCGCGATAGGTACGACGTCACGGTCCATGTCTCCACGATGGCCGAGGAGTTCAGGCGATTGGGCGTTCATCTCGACACGCCCGAAGCCTGACAGGCGTCGGCTGTACCCGGAACCTCAGCGAGGCTCGGATGTATCTTCTTTGGAGGCCCACACCGAATTGGAGGGACAGAGCATGAAAGGCGTTATTCTAGCCGGCGGCACCGGATCGCGCCTGTTTCCACTTACCAAGGTCACCAACAAGCACCTTCTGCCCGTGTACGACCGACCGATGATCTATTATCCGATCCAGACGCTAGTGAACGCGGACGTGACGGATATCATGATCGTGACCGGCGGCGAAAGCGCGGGAGAGTTCCTGCGTTTGCTCGGCAACGGGAGCCAATTCGGGCTGAAGCACCTGAACTACGCCTATCAGGAAGAAGCTGGCGGCATCGCTCAGGCGCTTGGTCTGACGGCGGATTTCGTCGGCAACGACAAAGTACTAGTGATGTTAGGGGACAACATCATACAGGACAACATCAGCCGAGCCGTGGCGGATTTCCGGAACCAGCCCGAGGGCGCGAAGATAATCCTGTCCAAAGTGGACAACCCGAAGGCCTACGGCGTGGCTCGCATAGAGGGCGACGCCATAGCGGAGATCATCGAGAAACCGGACGACCCGCCTTCGGAGTGGGCTGTCATCGGCATATACATGTACGACCCCGATGTGTTCGAGGTGGTGAAGACCATAGAGCCGTCGAGCCGTGGCGAGCTGGAGATCACCGACGTCAACAACGAATACATCCGACGCGGCACGATGACGTTCGAATACCTCGACGGCTGGTGGGCCGATTGCGGCGAGTCGATCGACTGGCTGCTGCGATCGAACAACATGGTCGCCCAGGACGGCGCGAACAGGGCCTGAAGGCACGTTACTCGGCCGCCGACGCTATCGCTATCGACACATGCCGCCGCAACCGAAGGCGTGGCCTCCCGCCCGGGGCGCCTCGTCGGGCGCCGCTGGACGAGGCGGCGGCAAAGCCCGATATTTAAGGACTTTGCTATGTCGCCAAACCCCGTGAGAGAAATGGCATGAACTCCCCAGAGAGCGCGCTTTCCGAGAGCAACCACGACGCCCGATATCCAGGCTTCGCGCTACCCGGTAGCGAAGACAAGCCGATGGTGCGACGCGAAGAGACGCGTCGGGTGATGGTTGGCGACGTCCCGGTCGGCGGTGGCGCTCCGGTGCCCGTGCAGTCGATGTGCACGACCGACACGCACGACGTCGACGGGACGGTGGCGCAGATCGAGCAGTTGCAGGAAGCCGGAGTCGAGATCGTCCGCGTGGCCGTTCCTCGCGAGGAAGACGCCCGCGCCCTGGGGCGCATCGTGAAACGCATCGACGTGCCCCTGGTGGCCGATATCCACTTCAACTACAAGTACGCCCTGATTGCGGCTGAAGAAGGCGTCGACAAGCTCAGGCTCAACCCCGGCAACATCGGCGCCCCCGATCGCGTCGAGCGGGTTGTCGAGGCGTGCAAGCAGCGTCGAATACCGATCCGGATCGGCGTGAATGCAGGGTCGCTCGAAAAGAGTCTCATCGAGAAATACGGCTACCCGACGCCGGCGGGGATAATCGAGAGCGCGCTCGGCCACGTGCAGATGCTGGAGGACCTGGACTTCCACGACGTCATCGTGGCTCTCAAAGCGTCCGACGTCAACATGGCGATTGATGCGTACAGCGGCTTCGCGCGAGAACGCCCGTATCCTCTCCACGTGGGCATCACGGAGGCTGGGCCGCTCAAGCAGGGCACGATAAAATCGTCCGTCGGCATCGGAGCGATCCTGGCGCTCGGCATCGGAGACACGATCCGGGTGTCTCTCACAGGCGACCCGGTCAACGAGGTCCGAATCGGGTTCGACATTCTGAAGACGCTGGACCTTCGCGTGAAAGGCCCTACGATGGTCTCATGCCCGGCATGCGGCCGCGTGGAGATCGACCTGTTCGGGATCGCCGAGGAGGTCGAGCGGCGGCTGGAGTCGTACGACGAGTCGGTCAAGGTTGCGGTGATGGGATGCGTCGTGAACGGCCCGGGCGAGTCGGCTGGCGCCGATTTCGGCATCGCCGGTGGCAAAGGTGCCGGGCTGGTGTACAGGGACGGCGAGGTCATCCGCAAAGTGGACGAAGGGCAGCTCGTAGATGCGCTGTTCGAGGAAATCGATAGAGAGCGCGCCGCAGGAAAGCTCTAGACCCGCGGCCTCGGATCGTCTGTGGATAGCGCCGGCCAGACGCGCCGGCAATCGTTAGGAGTATCACTCACTTGGCGAAAATCGCGCCCTTTCGTGGAATGAGATTCGCACCCGACCGCGTTGGCTCGTACGCAGACGTGGTCGCGCCACCATACGACGTGATCTCCGATCGGCAGAGAGCGTCACTCGCAAAACAAAGCCCGTGGAACATCGTCCACGCGGATCTGCCCATAGGAGACAGCGTCGGACGATACGACGCAGCCGGGCGTCTATGGCGCCAATGGCTCGCCGACGGTGCCCTGGCGGCCGACCCGAAGCCGGCGCTCTATTTTCTCGACGAGAGGTTCGTCACGCCGGCCGGACAGCCCGGCGTGCGCCGCGGGTTCATCAGCGTTCTCGCGCTCGAAGAGATGGGCAGAGACACCGTCGCGCCGCACGAGAAGACGTACGCAGGCCCAAAGGCCGACAGGCTTGCGCTCACCAGGACGACCCGCGCGAACCTGAGCCAGATATTCGCCCTCTACCGAGATCCGGAGGCCCGTCTGGACCGAGCGGCCGCCGGTCTGTCCGAGAAGCGCCCCGACGCCCACGTCGCGATCGGCGAACATGAATGCAGCATGTGGGTAGTCTACGATCGCGACCTGATCGACGTAGCGATCGACACGCTCCGCAGTTCGCCGCTGACGATCGCCGACGGCCACCACCGGTACGAGACCGCGCTTGCGTACAGGGACGAGTGTCGAGTAGCCGGCAAAGGCGATGACGACGGCGGCGAAGCGGTGATGGTGTATCTATCGCGTATGGACGACCCCGACTTAACCATTCTGCCCTGTCACCGAATGGTACACATGCAGCAAGGCTTCGACGTGCGATCGCTGGTCGGCTCTCTCGACGAGTTCTTCGACGTCGAGGCCATCGACCGCGGCGACCCGATCGCCTACATTTCGGATCGACTCGGCAACGGCACGCGCGAGCCGTATCGCATGGGGCTGTTCACGAGAGAATCCGGCTGGAAGCTGCTCGAACTGCGCTCGTGGTCGGACGCCTCCGGGTTCATCGACCCAGGGCGCTCGGAGGCATGGCGCAAGCTAGACGTCTCTGTGCTGCACGAAGTCGTCCTGAGGGAGTTGGCGACGCGGACGGCGGGGTCCGACGATCCGGTCGAGTCGGTTCGGTACACGACCGACCCCGACGAGGGCCGAGAAGAGGTGATGGGCGGCACGGCGGATGTGTTCTTCATGGTCCGGCCTACAGCATCGGCTCAGGTCTCGGACGTAGTGCAAGCCGGCGATACGATGCCGCAGAAATCGACTTACTTCTATCCCAAGCTGCTCACCGGCTTGGTGATGCGCAGTCTGGACCCGACAGACTGAGCGCCATCTGTGCGAGGAGGCAACGATGCCGAGAAAAGGTCTGCTGCTATGCGCCGGCATGGGAACGCGCCTTCAGCCGCTCACGCACACGACGGCCAAGCACGTGCTTCCCGTGGCCAACAAGCCGCTCATATTCTACACCATCGAGATGCTGAAGGCCGCCGGGATAGAAGAGGTCGGCATAATGGTGGGCGCGAATCGCGGCCAATTCGAGGAGAGCGTGGGCGACGGCTCGCAATGGGGAGTCAGGGTCGAGTACATCGTGCAGCACGACCCGCGCGGCACGGCGCACGCCGTCGGCGTCGCTCGTGAATGGGCCAGCGACGATCGTTTCCTGATGGTGCTGGGCGACATCGCCATCGAAGAGGGCCTGACCGGCCTGATCGACAGGCATCGGCAAGCGCAACCTGCCGCCACGATCGTGCTCAACCGCACCGACAACCCGCGCTTGTTCGGCATCGCAGAGATCGAGGACGGCCTGATCGTCGGCCTTGAAGAGAAACCGGAGGAACCGAAGAGCGATCTGGCGGTCGCGGGCGTTTACATCCTCGACGCGAGCATCTTCGACGCGATAGAGCGCATCGAGCCATCGCCGCGCGGCGAACTGGAACTACCCGATGCGATACGCGTCCTGATAGCCGCCGGGAATGCCGTGATGCCGTACATGCTCAGCGGCTGGTGGAAAGACACGGGACGCCCGGCGGACCTGATCGATCTGAACCGGCTGCACCTGGACGCCATGTCGGATGCGACCGTCGACGGCAAACTCGACGCGCATTCGACCTTGGACGGTGCGGTGTCGATCCCCAAGGGAGCGTCGGTGGCGCGAAGCACGATCATCGGACCGACGATCATCGGAGAGGGTGCCGAAATTGCCGACTCCACGATAGGCCCGCACGCCTCGGTCGGCCCAGGCGTGGAGATCGCGGGGAGCAGCTTGAGGGATAGCTTCGTGATGGAAGGCAGCATTGTGCAGAACGTGCAAACC
>CAZSJP010000041.1:3930-13744 GCA_964606675.1 uncultured bacterium | reverse complement strand
CGGACCAGCCGTTGTCGTCGTCTAGCCACGCCCCGACGACGGCGTAGTCGCCGGAGATCGAGACCGAAACGCCGAACTCGTCATACTCCGCGCCGTCGGCGGGCAGAAGCTTGGCTATCTCAGTGGGATTCTGCGCCCAGACATGGGAACACGCAAGACATACCAACATGATGAACGCAATTCGACAATGCATGGCACCATCTCCCCTGCGGCGGCGAGCACGCGGTCGCGGCCGGTCTATGACCACGAGCCACGCGGCGAAGCCCTGACGAAGTGCCCTCATGGCCACTGGCCGCGGCCTTCGTCGCTCCGACCCCTGGCAGGCCGGGATGCTACTCAACAGCTCGGAAGGCCCCTTGCTTCAGCCCGAGCCACTAGAACGAAGCATCCAACCCCATCCGTTCACCGCGCTCATCGTAGAGCCACGCTGTATCCAGTCTTCGCCATAGAAGATACATCGGCCGCCGCCGCTCGGCCACTTCTGAATTCCTGGTGACCGCGGCGCGTCAACTCAGCCTGAACCATATTCAGCATCTGCATGGCATCGCACCCACGCCCGAGCCCTCCTTAGGAGACTCATCATGCAACTCACCGACGTGTTCCCATCGATACCGCAGGTCAAGCGCCTCGTGACGATGGCGCCGAACGTTCCGAACATGGACCTCGACTTCTGGATATGGCTGCGCACGTTCCAGGGCATCGTCAATCGCGACGAGCCGCACATCTACATGGCCGGCGGCGAGAGCACTCAGCATTGGCTCGACTACTACGTGAAGACGTTCGGGATCCCGGTCAGCGAGCAGAACGACCTCGACGTCATGTTCGATCAGTACAAGCATCTCATCAACGGCTACGTCGTCTACGACGTCGAGAACGTGATCCAGACGCAGAACCTGGCGCTCACCATGGCCGGCATCGACGACGTGCTCCCCATCGCCGCCGATCAGGAAGAATGGATGACGCGTCACGGCATCCCGAAGCGCGACGACCTGCGCGGCAGGTTCGCGGACGACTGGGACGCTGCCGAGTGGGCGATAGACAACCTCTGGCCCAACTGCTACAAGAAGATCTACGCCAACTTCTGCATCCATCGACCTGTCTGGTACGCTATGGGCCACGGCCTGGCCGACTTCATCGTCAGGAACCGCGGCATGTCGCTCGACCTGCCACGATGCCGGACGCACCGACGCTCGCTCGGCCTCTATCACAGAATGATGGACGACTCGGACGGCCCCGGCGTGCAGATGGCGTGGCATTGCGCGTGGGAGCAGGAGAAGGAATACGTCATCAACGCGGCGCGACACGGCTACTACGTGTTGTGCAGCACCGGCACGCCCAACATGACGATCCACGGCGGCGTCGGCGATCCGGACAAGTCGTACGTGCAGCCGTTGCCAGACAAGGCAGACTGCAAGGCCGACAAGGACAAGACCTACGTCTGTTTCTACAACAGCGATGGCGACGCGACATGGGCGATGCACAACCTCCACTCCGACAACTGGCTGGCGCCCGAACGCGGCGCATACAAGTTCGGATGGGGCTTCTTGCCACTCACGGTCAGGCTGATGCCCGCGATGCTGCAATACTACCATGAGACGAAGACTGAGAACGATTGCTTCTGGGGGCCGTCTTCGGGTGCAGCGTACACCTACACCCATGCGTGGCCGAAAGACATGGTCGACATGTACCTGAGTGAGACGCGTCAACTGCTCGATCAGTCGGGCCAGAACGGCTGCAACATGGTCAACTGGTACTTGCAGGACTGGTGGCGCGAGGTCGAGGACGACGAGGCGGTGCTGCGCGAGCAAGAGGCGCTTAAGTCCGGCCCTGGCCTCGTATGCGGCCTCGGCGGATCGCCGTTTGCCAAGAGCTACCCGCGCGGGCCGATCCCGAAGCTGCACTCGGTGCACATCGCGAACGTCGGGCGGGAGAACATCGGCGACATAGTCAAGTTCGCCGACGAATGCCCCACGCGTCCGGCGTTCATGTTCCTGTTCGCGCAGATATCCGAGGGCATCTGGGGCCAGCTGGAATCCGAGATGCCGCTGCTGAAGGATCACCCGGAGATCGAGATTCTCAGCATGGACGAGTTCTTCCTAACGCTCCAGGACGCCGTCGACAACGGCATGATAGGCGACGAACTCTACGAACCGACCCCGGAACTGCGCGAGACGTGGCTCGGCGCGCCCGGTCGGCACAGATTGCCGCTCGCCGAACGCCTCACCGACGAACTCTCCGAGATTGCGCATTCGGAGACCGACGAGCGGCGGCGGCAGATTGCCGACTCGGCGTGGACGCAGCTTGTCTCGGGCGAGATCGAGGGCGTAGCGGGCAACCAGGAGAGCTTCCTCTCCTACTTCAAGGGCAGGGCGCCAGCCACCGACGAGGAGGAGCCGGACGTGATGTTCTACGTCGCCTTCACCGTCGCCTGGCTGGTCGTTCGCTCTGCAATCGAAGCCCAGGGAATCTACGCCAACCACCGGGTTCAGTGCCTGGACGATTTTCGGCGCACTTGCGACGGCATAGTCGACGTGGCGCCGTTCGAGAACTTCTCCGCCGCGTGGGAGACGTGGGACGACGGCGCTCCATCGCTGGACGACACGACCGCGTGGATCGACGGAGTCGCCGCCGAGACGAAGAAACTCCGCGCCGCGCTCGGACCGAAGGACGGCGAAGCGTTCACCAACTGGCCGCCGAAGACGATATGAAAGCGGCTCCAGACGTGGGCAACTCCCTCCTCGGACACCGCGCCATCGCAGCAGCGGCGACTGGGAAGACCGACGTGCTGGGCGAGGTCGAAACGCCAGAGGAGGAAACGGCATGAGCTTGTGGATGGTAAGAGGTGGCAAGGGCGGGGAGCACGAAGACGTTTCGCTGGAGAATAGTCTTGCAGGAATCGGCTACGGGGACGTGGCCGACTTGAGCAAGGCGAAGACGAAGGAGGCGATCGGCGGTGTCGTCCGCGAAGGTTGGACCGGGGCCTCGGAGCCCCAGGTCTCGAATGCGGCTGCGCAACTCAACATCTTCGCCAACCGCATGAAGAAGGGCGACCTCGTCGCGTTGCCCCGCAAGCGCGCCGGCCAGATTGCCCTGGGCAAAGTGACCGGTGGGTACAAATACAGATCCGGCCTCGGCGATGTACACCACACCCGTGAGGTCGAGTGGCTCAAGACGGACATCCCACGTTCTGCGTTCGGGCAAGACCTTCTGTATTCCCTCGGCGCATTCCTGACTGTATGCCAGATCGAGCGCAACGACGCTGAGAATCGGGTGCGAGCGATCCTTAGCGGCAAGACCGACCCGGGCTTCTTGGGCGAGGAGAGGAGCGACGAGGAGCCTACGGCGGACCAGCTACCGACCGACGTGGAGCAGTTGGCGCTTGACCAGGTGCGAGGCCTGATTGAGCAGCGATTCAAAGGGCACGACTTCTCCCGGCTGGTTGAGGCGATCCTGCAGGCGGAAGGCTACGTCACGCATCTGTCGCCGCCCGGCCCGGACGGCGGCGTGGATATCATGGCTCGGCGTGGCGCGCTCGGATTGGAGGGCGAGAAGCTCTGTGTGCAGGTCAAGTCGTCCGCCGCGCCCGCGGATGTCGTAATACTACGCGGCTTGCTCGGGACCATGTCGACCTTCAATGCCGAACAAGGCTTGCTGGTGAGCTGGGGCGGACTCAACAAGGTCGCAGAGAGAGAAGCTCGACAGAGCTTCTTCGACGTCCGCGTGTGGAACTCCGACGACCTCATGGACGCTCTGTTCCGTGCTTACGAAAGGCTACCGGAGGAACTGCAGACCGAGCTACCGTTGAAACGCATCTGGGCGCTCGTGCCGGAGGAGGTGACAGCATGATCGGCAAGCTTGATCGAGTGCCGCTGCGCGAGGTGTGGAAGCATGAGGCCCACGACTTCACGACCTGGCTTGGGCAGAACATGGACGTTCTGGGGGAGGCCACCGGCCTTCTGCTGGAGACGGTCGGGCTGGAGCAACGAGCCGGGTCGTTCAACATAGATGTCGTGGCTGAGGACGCCGACGGGCGAGTGGTGGTCATCGAGAACCAACTGGAACAGAGCGATCACGAGCATCTCGGCAAGCTCTTGACGTATCTGACCCTGCGCGAGGCGAAAGTAGGCATCTGGATCGCCGCCGACCCGCGTCAGGAACACGCACAGACCATCACGTGGCTGAACGAGTCGTCGGCCGCGGACTTCTACATGCTGAAGGTGGAAGCGGTGCGGATTGGCGACTCCGAACCGGCGCCACTGCTCACGCGGATAGCGGAGCCGAGTGAGGAAGTCAAGCAGGTAGGGCAGGACAAGAAGGAGCTTGCCGAACGCGACATCAAGCGACGTGACTTCTGGACGCGGTTGCTCGAGTACGCTGCGACCAGAACGAAGCTGCACGCCAACATCGCGCCAACCATCCACAGCGGGGTGAGCGCAACGGCAGGTGTGCCTGGTTTGCAGTACTACTACTCCATACGGCAGCATGAGGGTTCTGCCGGATTGGCGATCAACCGCGGCAGAGGCTCAGAGGAAGAGAACCGCGAGCGCTTCGAGGCACTTCTGAGTCGTCGAGCGGAGATCAAAGAGGCGTTCGGCGAGGAACTGGGGTGGGACGCAGGCGAGGGCCAGCGTGGATGTTTCGTTTTCCACACGGTTGAGGTCGGTGGCTGGCGCGACGAAGACAGATGGCCCGAGATGCACGAGGCGATGGTCGATGCGATGATCCGGCTTGAGAGAGCGCTGAAGCCGCACATCGCGAGGCTGGAGATATGACGGCCTATCCGCGTGCAGGACGCGCATGAACCCGATCCACGAAGACAACAGAAGCAGGTGGAACGCCCGGGCCGGTTGGTGGCGCGAGCGAACCGACGCGGAGGGGCGATGGCAGCGCTCGCATCGCGAGGCCGAAGCCGCGTTCGAGCCGTCGGCGTTGGCCGCCATTCGCGAGCACGCGCCGTCGCTCACCGGGCGCAAGGCGTGCGTCATCGCCAGCGGCGACAACTGCGTGGCGTTCGCGTTGGCCGGCATGGGGGCACACGTCACGTCAGTGGACATTTCCGATGAGCAGTTGCGGACTGCTGCCGACCGCGCTGCCCAGCTCGGCCTGGACATGACGTTCGTTCGGGCCGACGTAACCTCTATGCCGGACGTCCCGAGCGACACGTTCGACCTAGTCTCGTACAGCCGCGGCATGATGGTGTGGCTGTCCGACCTAGGCGCCCTGTTCGTCGAGGTCGAGCGTATCCTGAGGCCGGGCGGCTACATGATCGGGTACGACGTCCACCCGTTTCAGCGCCCATGGGCGGATCGCACGGATTGCATCGAGATGGAGAAACCGTACTGGGAATCCGGTCCGTTCGACTACCTGGACGATAGCGGCGGCGCGGCTGGCGGACGGTCGTCACACGAATACCACTGGACGCTGGCAGACATACTGAACGCACTGTGCGATTCCGGACTGCGACTGGAAGGCATAGCCGAAGACCCGGTCTCGGACTTGGGCTTCTGGAGAACCGAAGACACTTCACCCGAACTGCTCGCAGATTGGCGGCACAACCCGTTGGCCGGCCTTCCGGCATGGCTGACACTTACGGCACGCAAGGAGACATAATGCAGCTCACCGACATATTCCCGACCATCCCACCGGTCAAGCGGCTTGTGGTGCTCAACTCGGACGAAGGCAACCAAGACACCGACTACTGGATATGGCTGCGGGCATTCCAGGGCCTCGTGAACCGCCGCGAGCCGCACTTCTACCTGGTCCGACACAGGGAGCAGGACGTTGCCCCGGGCACGGTTCATCCGCACGAAGAGCATTGGCTCAGATACTACGGCAGCCGGTTCGATATCCCGAGCGAGCAGATCGCCGGCACGGACGACATGCTGGAGCGCTACAAGGGCGTAGTCGACGGCTACATCCTGTACGACATGGACGTCTTGCAGACGATGAACCTGGCGGTCACCAGATGCGGCCTCGAAGGCCTGTTGCCGATAGCGCCGGAGCAGGAAGCGTGGATGGCGCGCCACGGCATCCCGAAGCGCGACGACCTGCGCGGCAAGTATGCGGACGATTGGGTCGCGGCCGAGTGGGCGATGGACAACCTCTGGCCGCAGTGCTACAAGAAGATCTACGCCAACTTCTGCATACACCGCCCGCACTACTCGTCTATGTCGCACCAGCTCAGCGATTTCGTAACGATGCACAAGATCATGGCGCTCGACTTGCCCACGAGCAGACAGCGCAGAAAGGTGCTTTATCTCTACCGCCGGATGCTCGAATCGGCCGACCCGCCGGGCGTCCAGATGGGTTGGCACTGCACGTTCGATCAGGAGAAGGAATACGTGGCTGAGGCGGCCCAGCGCGGCTTCTTCTCGCTTTGCAGCACAAGCTCGCCCAACATGACAATCCACGGCGGCGTGGGCGACCCGAACAAGGCATTCACGCAGCCGCTGCCGAAGAAGGAGGATTGCGTCGCCGAGAAGGGCAAGATATACATCGCGCTCTACAACAGCGATGGCGACGCGACCTGGGCGCAGAGCAACCTGCAGGCCGGAAACTGGGAGGCTCCACAGCGTGGCCGGTTCAAGTTCGGCTGGGGGTTCTTGCCGCTGGCGCTCAGGCTGACGCCCGCCCAGATGCAGTATTTCCACGAGACGAAGACCGAGAACGATTGCTTCTGGGGGCCGTCGTCAGGGGCCGGCTACACGTACTCAGGGCTTTGGCCCGACGGTCTGCGCGAGATGTACCTGAAAGAAACCCGGCAACTGCTCGATCAGAGCGGTCAGAACGGCTGCAACATGGTCAACTGGTTCCTGCAAGACTGGTGGCGCGAGGTCGAGAACGACGAGACGATCCGGAACGAGCAGGAAGCGCTGAAATCGGGGCCGGGCCTCGTATGCGGGCTTGGCGGATCGCCGTACGCACAGAGCTACCTCGACGGGCCGATACCCAAGCTGCACTCGGCGCACATCGCCAACGCGGGCAGCGATAACGTCGGCGACATAATGAAGTTCGCCGCCGAGTGCCCGAGCCGTCCGCTGTTCATGTTCCTGTTCGCGCAGATCCGCCACGGCGTGTGGGAGCACATCTCGTCCGAGATCGACCGACTGAACGACGACCCGAACATCGAAGTCTTGAGTATGGACGAGTTCTTCCTGACGCTGCAGGACGCAATCGGGCGCGGGCTGCTTGGCGACAAGCTCTACGAGATCACGGACGAACTGGCCGAGACATGGCTGAAGCAACCCGGCCGACATCGTCTGCCCGTGGCCGAGAAGCTCACCGAAGAACTCTCCGACGTGACGAGTGCCGAGCCCGACGAGCGCCGCAGGAGGCTCGCGTACAACGGTTGGACGCAGCTCGTCTCGGTCGAGATCGAGAACGTGGCTCGCGACAAAGACGGCTTCCGCACCCGATTCGAACCGCGAACGCCGTTCACGGAGGACGAAGAGGCCGACGCTCTGTTCTACACGGCCTTCACCGTCGCGTGGACCGTCGTCCGAGCCGCGATCCAGTCGCAGGGCATCTACGCGAACCATCGGACGCAATGCCTGAATGACTTCCGGCGCACGTGCGGCGATATGGTCGACGTGACGCCGTTCGAGTCCCTGTTCGACGCGTGGGAGCGCTGGGAACAGGGCGCCCCGTCGGTCGAACAGACCACCGAGTGGATACACGGCGTCACGCTCGCCGCTCGCCAACTGCGCGACGCCCTCGGTCCGAACGAATCCGAAGAAGAGTTCACAGGCTGGCCGCCGCGCTCGATCTAGCGACGCGTCGGCCGCGTTGAAGGAGCACTGCAGATGAGTCTGATCGATGTATTCCCACCGATGCCGAAGGTGAAGCGTCTGCTCGTAACGACGCCGGACGTAGATGGCAGCGAGCTGGATTTCTGGATCTGGATGCGATGCTTCCAGGGCATCGTCAACAGAGACGAGCCGCATCTGTGCCCGATCCGCAACAGCAGCCGCATGCGTCGTCAGAGGCGCAACTTCGAAGAGCATTGGGTCGACTACTACCACGACAACTACGGCGTCGAAGTCGAGCGAGAGAATGACGTAGACGAGATGATAGAGCGGTACAAACATCTGTTCGCCGGGTATGTCGTGTACGACAACGAGCATGTGCTGCAGACGCAGAACCTGGGCATCACGATGGCGGGCCTGGACGGCACTATCCCCGTCTCGCCCGATCAGGAAGAGTGGATGACGCGCCACGGCATCCCCAAGCGCGACGACTTGCGCGGACGATTCGCCGACAACTGGGACGCCGCCGAGTGGTCGATAGACAACCTGTGGCCCAAGTGCAACCGGCGTATCTACGGCAATTTCTGCATCCACCGCGCTCAATGGTTCAGCCAATCCTGCGAGCCGGCCGATCTGGTCGTCTACCACAAGGGCATGGCGCTCGACCTTCCCACGAGCCGTCAGCGCCGCCGTGTGCTGAATCTGTACCGACGGATGCTCGACGAGAGCGAGGCGCCCGGCGTGCAGCTCAACTGGCATTGCACGTACGACCAGGAGAAGGAATACGTCGCAGAGGCGGCGCAGAAGGGGTTCGTCACGCTGCAGACGATGTTCATGCCGAACCTGACGATACATGGCGGAGTCGGCGACCGAGAAAAGGTGCACGTTCAGCCACGGCCGAAAGCGGAGGACTGTGTCGCCGAGCCGGGCGGGATCTACGTCTGTTTCTACAACAGCGACGGCGACGCGGCGTCGGTGGTACACGGCATGCAGTCGGGCAACTGGGTCGCCCCCGACCGCGGCAAGTTCAAGTTCGGTTGGGGTTTCCTGCCGATGACGGCGAAGCTCATGCCCGCGATGATGGACTACTACCACGAGACGCGGACCGAGAACGACTGCCTGTTCGGCCCGTCGTCAGGCGCTGGCTACACGTATTCCCGCTTGTGGCCCGAGCATCTCCGCGATACGTATTTCGACGACACGCTGCAGTTGCTCAAACAGACCGGGCAGAACGGCTGCAACATGGTCAACTGGCACCTGCAAGACTGGTGGCGCGAGGTCGAAGACGACGAAGGCGTTCGCCGCGAGCAGGAGAAGCTAGCAGGTCTGACAGGCCTTGTGTGCGGCCTCGGCGGGTCGCCGTACGCGAAGAGCTACCTCGACGGGCCGACGCCGAAGGTGCATTGCGTCGACATCGCCAACGTCGGGCGCGAGAACATCGCGAACATCCTGCAGCTTGCCGACGAATGCCCGACGAGGCCGCTGTTCGTGTTTCTGTTCGCGCAGATATCGGTTGGCATCTGGGAGCAGCTCGAATCCGAAATGCCGCTTCTGGAGAAGCATCCCGAGATCAAGATCGTCAGCATGGACGAGTTCCAGCTGACGTTGCGCGACTCGGTCGACCGCGGGCTGACCAAGGACGCGCTCTACGAGACAACCGACGCCATGGCCGAGCGTTGGCTGAAACAACCTGGGCGGCATCGGCTGCCCATCGGCGAGAAGGTGACCGACGAGTTGGCGATGGTGGCCCACGCCGAACCGGAAGAGCGCCGACGGCATCTGGCCGAGGCCGGCTGGACCGATCTGGTGTCGCGGACGTTGGAGGGTGTTGCAGGGAACCGCGAGAAGTTCCTGACATACTTCGAGGGACGGTCGCCTGCCTTCAGCGAGGACGAGGAAGCCGATGCGCTGCTCTACGCCGCATTCACGGTGGCGTGGCACGTCGTGCGCGCCGCGATAGAAGCGCATGGCATCTATGCGAACCACCGAACCCAGTGCCTTGACGACTTCAGGCGAACGTGCGGCGACGTGGTTGACACAACGGTGTTCGACGCGCTGTTCGCGGCATG